>NZ_JAGPXV010000274.1:0-7530 GCF_018070405.1 Micromonospora sp. D75 | reverse complement strand
GGATCGGGGTACGTGTCGTCCTGCGGCACCAGCAGCTCCACGCCGGGCATCCAGCGGAACGGCTCGGGCACCTCCGGCGGGCCGGGGAAGGTCGCCTGGAGATCGCGTACGCCGAGCCGCCGCAGACCCAGCCCGAAGCCGAGCATGCTGCCCAGCGCGTCCCCGTCCGGGTTCACGTGGCAGATCAGCAGCACCCGCGCGTCGGCGGGAAGGTCGCGTACCGCCGCGACGGCCGCCGCCCACTCCGATTCGGCCGGGCCGGCCGGCAGGCCACCCGCGACGGCGACCTCGGTCACCGGCGGTCGCCCTCGCGCGGCTCGTCGTCGGCGGCCGGCTCGTCGTCCGCGGCGTCCTCGTCGTCCTCGACCCGGTACGGCTGGGCGTCGCCCGCGTACGAGGACTTGGCGGCCAGCCGCTGCACCTCGGCGTCGGCGGTACGCGCAGCGGCTAGCAGGTCGTCGATGTGCTTGACCTGGTCCTGCACGTCGTCGAGGACGAAGGTCAGCGTCGGCGAGTGCCGCAGCCCGAGGGCCTTGCCGACGGTGCTGCGCAGCATGCCCTTGGCGCTCTCCAGCGCGGCGGCGGTGCTCGCCTGGGCCGCCGCGTCACCGAGCACCGTGTAGAAGACGGTGGCGTCGCGCAGGTCGGCGGTGATCCGGGCGTCGGTGATCGTGATCATGCCGAGCCGGGGGTCCTTGATCTGGCTGCGCACCACCGACGCGACGAGTTCCCGGATACGCTCCGCGTGCCGGCGAACCTTTGCCTGATCCGTCATGTCCCCCACCTCCGGGATCACCTGTACCGATGACGGCGCCGGGTCACCGTGCGACCCGGGCCGTCGGCCGGAGACGGCGGGCGCGTGGGCGCCGCCGGGTCCGACCGCCCAACGCTGAAGAACACTACCCGCGTCCCACCGGACCTCACGCGGCACGGGCGGAGTACCGCGCGACGCGCCGTCAGTCGTCCTCGCCGTGCAGGCGACGGCGCACCGACAGCAGTTCGGTCTCCGGGCGGGCGGCGACCAGCCGCTCACAGGAGTCGAGCACCTCGCGGACGTGGGCCGGCTCGGCGGCCACCACCGCCACCCCGATCTCGGCCCGGCCGTGCAGGTCGAGCGCCCCCACCTCGGCGGCGGAGACCTCGAACTTGCGCAGCGCGGCGACGATCGGCCGGACGTAGGACCGCTTGGCCTTCAGGGACCGGGAGTCACCCGGGAGCAACAGGTCGAACAGTGCGGTTCCGGTATACACGGCGAGCAACGGTACGCCGGGTGGCGCACCCCGGCACGCGATTAAGGCGCGACCGCCACCAGCACGTCCCGCTCGATCGCCTGGTCGACCCGGTGGGCGAAGTCACCGAAGCCGGGGCCGTCGAGCACGCGCAGCCCGGCGTCGGCCAGCACCGCCTCCGCCTGCGCCCGCGGCGCCACGTGGGTGTTCCAGGACAGCCCGAGCGCGCCACCGGGGCGCAGCAGCTCCCGCCACACCGGCACGGCCGCGGTGAGCAGCTCCAGCGGGCTGCGGGACAACCCCTGATCGGTACGGCTGCCGTGCGCCACCCCGTACGGCGCGTCGGTCACGATCACGTCGGCGCAGCGGGGGCGCAGCGCCTCGCGGGCCCGGGTGGTGTCGGTGTTCAGCACGGTTACCCGCTGGGTGGCCCCGGCCCGGTGCTCGTCCCGCGACGGCGCGAGCACCGCCTCGAACCGGCGGGCCACCAGCTTGCGGTCCCGGCGCACCGACGTCGACTCGGTGGTGTGCTTGAGCCGCTTTCGGCGCAGCCAGGTACGCAGGAACGTCGCGTACGCGTCGACGTCCTTGCTGTCGCGCTCGACCCCGATGCCGTCGTAGCCGTACATCAGCGCCTGGTTGAGCGTGGTGCCCCGGCCGCAGAGCGGGTCCAGCACCACCACCGGCCCGTCCAGCATCCGCGGCGCGGCGGCGGAGGCGAGCACTGTGACGTTGAGCAGCAGCCGGGTGAACTGCTCGTTGGTCTTGCCGGCGTACTTGGGGATGGTGATCAGGTCGGAGTCGTACCGGGCCAGCGGGCTCAGCGGCACCGGCCGCAGCAGGTCGTCACCGACCCGCTCGAACAGCGCGTACGCCGCCGACAGGTTCGCCAGGTGGGCCAGGTCCCGCTCGCCGAGTCCGGGTTCGGGGGCGGTGAACGTCAGGTACTCCACCCCGCCGATCCGGGTGACCTCGGCGTCGCCCGGCACCACGTCGAGCACGCCGGAACCGGCGAACACGGCCAGTTCGGCGCGGGCCAGCCGGGCCGCCGCGTCGGCGTAGACGCGGTTGGCGGAGGGGGCGAGGAGCAGCGCGTACCGGATCACGCCGCAGATTGTCGCAGCCTGGGAAAACGGCGACGGCCGGGGCCCGAAGGCCCCGGCCGCCGGCCGGTCGTACGTGTGGAACTCAGGCGCGCGGCTTCTCGCGCATCTCGAACGTCTCGATGACGTCGCCGACCTGGACGTTGTTGTAGCCGCCCAGCGTCAGACCACACTCGAAGCCCTCGCGGACCTCGGTCGCGTCGTCCTTGAACCGCTTCAAGGAGCTGATCGTGAGGTTGTCCGCCACGACCGCACCGTCCCGCAGCAGCCGCGCCTTGGCGTTGCGGCGGATGAGGCCGGACCGGACGATACAGCCGGAGATGTTGCCGATCTTGGACGAGCGGAAGACGTCGCGGATCTCCGCGGTGCCCAGCTCGACCTCCTCGTACTCCGGCTTGAGCAGACCCTTGAGCGCGGCGTCGATCTCCTCGATGGCCTGGTAGATGACCGTGTAGTACCGGATCTCCACGCCCTCGCGGTCGGCCATCTCGCGGACCTTGTTCGAGGCCCGCACGTTGAAGCCGATGATCGTGACCGCCTCGGACGAGGCGCTCGCGAGCATGACGTCGCTCTCGGTGATCGCGCCCACGCCCCGGTGGATGATCCGAAGCTGGACCTCCTCCGGGATGTCGAGGTTGAACAGCGCGTCCTCGAGCGCCTCCACGGAACCGGAGACGTCGCCCTTGAGCACCAGGTTGAGCGAGGTCTTCTCGCCCTCCTTGAGCTGCTCCATGAGCGTCTCGAGGGTGGCCCGGCCACGGGAGTTGGCGAACGACGCCGCCCGCCTCCGCGCCTGCCGCTGCTCGGCGATCTGCCGCACGGTGCGGTCGTCCTCGGCGGCCAGGAAGGTGTCACCCGCACCCGGCACCGTGGTCAGACCCAGCACCATGACCGGACGCGCCGGACCGGCCTCGTCGACCGGCTTGCCGTTCTCGTCCAGCATGGCCCGCACGCGGCCGTGCGCCCCACCGGCGACGATCGAGTCACCGGCACGCAGGGTGCCCTTCTGCACCAGCACGGTCGCCACCGCGCCACGGCCCTTGTCCAGGTGCGCCTCGATCGCGACACCCTGCGCCGGCCCGTCGATCGGAGCGGTCAGCTCCAGCGACGCGTCGGCGGTCAGCAGCACGGCCTCGAGCAGTTCCTCGATGCCGATGCCGGGCTTGGCCGCCACGTTGACGAACATGGTGTCGCCGCCGTACTCCTCGGCGACCAGGCCGTACTCGGTCAGCTGCTGGCGGACCTTGTCCGGGTTCGCCTCGGGCTTGTCGACCTTGTTGACCGCGACCACGATCGGCACGTCCGCCGCCTTGGCGTGGTTGAGCGCCTCGATGGTCTGCGGCATCACGCCGTCGTCCGCCGCCACCACCAGGATCACGATGTCCGTGACCTGGGCGCCACGGGCACGCATGGCGGTGAACGCCTCGTGACCCGGGGTGTCGATGAACGTCACCGCGCGGTCCTCGCCCTCGTGCGGGACGTGGACCTGGTAGGCGCCGATGTGCTGGGTGATGCCACCCGCCTCGCCGGCCACCACGTTCGCCTTGCGGATCGCGTCGAGCAGCTTGGTCTTACCGTGGTCGACGTGACCCATGACGGTCACGACCGGCGCACGGCTGACCAGGCGGTCCGCCGCGACCTCGGCGTCGAGGTCGATGTTGAACTGCGCGAGCAGCTCGCGGTCCTCGTCCTCCGGGCTGACGATCTGCACGTCGAAGCCGAGGTGCTCACCCAGCAACTGCAGGGTCTCGTCGGAGCACGACTGGGTCGCCGTCACCATCTCGCCCAGGTTGAACATCTCCTGGACCAGCGAACCCGGGTTGGCGTTGATCTTGTCGGCGAAGTCCGACAGCGAGGCGCCACGGGACAACCGGACGACCTGACCCTGACCGCGGGGCGCGCCCGAGGACATGGTCGGGGCCGACAGGTTGTCGAACTCCTGTCTGCGCTGCTTCTTGGACTTGCGACCGCGGGTCGGGCGACCACCCGGACGCCCGAAGGCACCCGCAGCGCCACCGCCACGGCCACGACCGCCGCCACCGGGACGGCCACCGCCGCCGACCGGACCACCCGGACGGAAACCACCGCCGGGAGCACCGCCACCGCCGCCGGGACCGCCGCGGTAGCCACCGCCACCGCCGCCACCACCGGGACCGCCGCGGTAGCCACCGCCACCGCCGCCACCACCGGGTCCACCGCGGTAGCCACCGCCACCGCCGCCGGGACGACCGGCGCCACCACCGGGTCCGCCACGACCGCCACCGGGGCCGCCGGGACGGCCGGTGGTCGGACGCTGGCTCGGCATCGAGGCCGGGCTCGGCCGCGGCGGCATCGACGCCGGGCTGGGCCGCGGCGGCATGCCGGCCGGGCTGGGACGGGGACCGCCCGCACCGGCGGCCGGGGGCCGCTGCTGCTGGCCGCCCTGGATGCCGAACGGGTTGTTACCGGCGCCGCGCGCCGGCGGACGACCGCCCGGCCGGGCACCGGGGCCCTGACCCTGGCCCGGACCGCCGGGGCGACCGGCGGCCGGGGAACCCGGACGCGGCGGCATGGCGTTCGGGCCGGGACGCGGGCCGGGACGGGGACCGCCCTCGGCCGGAGGCTCCCGGCGTACGGTCTCGCGCTGCTGCTGGCGGGCGGCCTGCGCGGCCTTGACCGCGGCCTCCTGCTCAGCCTTCAGCGCGGCGGCACGCGCTTCGGCGGCCGCCACTTCGATGTCGTGCGCGCTCGCCGGCTTGGCGACCGGAGTCGCCGGCTGCGGCGGGCCGGGGACCGGGCCCTTGGGCTTCGGTCCAGGGGTCGGCG
This sequence comes from Micromonospora sp. D75, assembly GCF_018070405.1. Taxonomy (NCBI): domain Bacteria; kingdom Bacillati; phylum Actinomycetota; class Actinomycetes; order Micromonosporales; family Micromonosporaceae; genus Micromonospora; species Micromonospora sp. D75. The sequence continues at coordinate 2,393 of NZ_JAGPXV010000274.1, read as the reverse complement.
CAGCCGGACGCCGGGGCGGCATCGGCTTGGCCGAGACCCGGGGGGCACCCGGGGTCGGGGTGGGCGTCGGGGTCGGTGCCGGACCGCTGGGCGCGGCAGCCGGCGGGCCGGCGGGCGCCGACGAACCGGCTACGAAGGCGCTACGCAGCCGCCGGGCGACAGGCGCCTCGACGGTGCTGGACGCGGACTTCACGAACTCGCCCATTTCCTTGAGCTTGGCGAGAACGGTCTTGCTTTCGACCCCGAGCTCCTTGGCAAGCTCGTGTACGCGGGCCTTTCCTGCCACTGCACTCCTCACTCCGAGGTCGTGCGGGCAGCACCCGCAGCGACCTCACTCGTGCACTTGAAGCCTGGTCATTTCAGGGACTTCATCGTGTGCTCATGTCGGTCGTCCTACCTTGCTAGCGACCCTCGACCGGTCGGGCTTGACCGGTCGTCGGGGGTTGCGCGTCGACGTGCTCCGCAAGCGCACCGTGGTCAGGAACCCCGGTGAGGCGCAGTGCCCGCCCGAAGGCGCGACGCCGCACCGCCTGCGCGAAGCAGGCCGGATCAGGGTGCATGTTCGCTCCCCGACCCGGCAGTCTGCGGGCCGGATCGGGCCTGAGACTGATGTGACCAGCCTCGTCACCGATCGCGACAACCCGCAACAACTCGCTGGCCGGCGCCCGTTTCCGGCAGCCCACACAGGTGCGCTCCGGAATCGCGCGTCGTGCCACTGAGTAAGTCTACCCCTAGCCGCCGGAGATCGCGCCGCCCGGCTCCGGGACGTGATCAGCTCCGCCCCGGCTCTGCGGGGCCGCGGTCTCCGCGTCGGACCGGATGTCGATGCGCCAACCGGTCAGGCGGGCCGCCAGGCGGGCGTTCTGCCCTTCCCGGCCGATCGCGAGCGAGAGCTGGAAGTCCGGGACCGTCACCCGGGCGGTACGGGAGGCCAGGTCGACCACCTCGACCCGCAGCGCCTTGGCCGGCGACAACGCGTTGCCGACGAACGTCGCGGGGTCGTCCGACCAGTCGATGATGTCGATCTTCTCGCCGTGCAGCTCGCTCATCACCGCGCGGACCCGCTGCCCCATCGGGCCGATGCAGGCGCCCTTGGCGGTGACGCCGGACGCGGTCGAGCGGACCGCGATCTTCGTACGGTGACCTGCCTCACGGGCGATCGCGCCGATCTCCACGGTGCCGTCGGCGATCTCCGGCACCTCCAGCGCGAACAGCTTCTTCACCAGCGCCGGATGCGACCGGGACAGCGTGATCTGCGGCCCGCGCATGCCCTTGGCGACGTGCACGACCACGCAGCGGATCCGCTCGCCGTGCTCGTACCGCTCGCCGGGGACCTGCTCGGACTGCGGCAGGACACCCTCCAGCTTGCCCAGGTCGACGCTGACGATGCCCTTCTCCCGGCGCGTCTCGTGCGCCTGCACCACGCCGGTGACCAGGTCACCGTCGCGGCCCACGTACTCACCGAAGTGCACCTCGTCGGTGGCCTCCCGCAGCCGCTGGAGGATCACCTGCTTGGCGGTCATGGCGGCGATCCGCCCGAAGTCGTGCGGGGTGTCGTCCCATTCCCGGGTGACGGTGCCGTCGGCGTCGAGCTCCTGCGCGAAGACCGAGGCGGCCCCGCTCTTGCGGTCGATCTCCACCCGGGCGTGCGACTCGGCGCCGTCGGTGTGCCGGTAGGCGGTCAGCAGCGCGGTCTCGATCGCCGCGAGGATCGTGTCGAACGGGATCTCCCGCTCGCGCTCCAGGGCGCGCAGCGCCGCGAGGTCGATGTTCACCTCTCCTCGTCCTCCAGATCTTCGTCGTCGTCGGTGTCTGTGTCGTCGCCGAGGTCCTCGTCGGCCAGGTCGTCCAGGCGGCTGAACTCCACCTGGACCCGGCCGGGCCCGAGTTCGGCGTACGGGTGTGCCACGGGGCCGGCGTCGGTCTCCAGCTCCACGCGCTCGTCGTCGGCGGCCGTGATCCGGCCGGTGAGCTGGCGGTCCCCGGCGTCGCCGCGGACGGTGACCTTGACCAGCCGGCCCACGTTGCGCCGCCAGTGCCGGGGCAGGGTGAGCGGGCGGTCCACGCCGGGCGAGCTGACCTCCAGCTGGTACTCGCCGGCCACGATGTCGCCGCCGGACTCCTCCGCCGCGTCCAGGGCCGCCGACACCGCGCGGGAGACGTCCGCCACGGCGTCCAGGTTGATCCCGCCGTCGGCGTCCACGATCACCCGGACCACGTGCCGCCGTCCGGCGCGGGAGACGGAAAGGTCCTCCAGGTCGTAGCCGGCCGCGGCGACGACCGGTTCGATCACCTCGCGCAGCCGGTTGCGGCGCGCGTTCAGATCGCCACGGGGTGCGCCGCTGCGCTCCGCGCCGCGGGGGCCGTCGGACCGGCGGGGCCGCCCGGCGGGC
>NZ_JAGPXV010000273.1:0-7539 GCF_018070405.1 Micromonospora sp. D75 | reverse complement strand
CCGCGGGCTCGGGCGCCGGTGACGTGGTGGCCCTGGAAGAGGGCACCATCGTCCAGTTCTACGCCCAGGCCGACAAGTTCGTGAACCTCGCCGACCACGGCGCGAACGACCTCAAGGGCAACTTCCTGCCGTGGAAGTGGGAGCAGGGCACCACGCCCGACGGCAAGGTGCTGGGCCTCGGCACCGACGTCGGCTCGATGGCGCTGTGCTACCGCAGCGACCTGTTCAAGGCTGCCGGGCTGCCCACCGACCGCGAGCAGGTCGGCGCGCTCTGGCCGACCTGGGACGAGTTCATCGCCACCGGCCAGAAGTTCGCCGCCGCCGACAAGAAGCACAAGTTCGTCGACTCGGCGACCAACTTCTACAACGTGGTGCTGATGCAGGTCGCGGGCCAGGGCAGCGGCTACACGTACTACGACAAGAGCAACAAGATGGTCATCGACCAGAACCCGGACGTGAAGACGGCGTACGACCTCACCACCAAGATGATCGCCGCCGGGCTGTCCAACAACCTCCAGTCGTTCTCCAACGAGTGGAACGCCGGCTTCAAGAACGGCACCTTCGCCACCATCGCCTGCCCCGCCTGGATGACCGGTGTCATCAAGGGCCAGGCCGGTGACGCGGCGGCCGGCAAGTGGGACATCGCCAAGGCGCCGGGCGCCGGTGGCAACTGGGGCGGTTCCTTCCTGGGCGTGCCGAAGTCGAGCAAGCACCAGAAGGAGGCCGCGGAGCTGGCCAAGTTCCTGACCAGCGCCAAGGGTCAGATCGGCGCGTACAAGGCGGTCGGCAACCTGCCGTCGAACCCGCAGGCGCTCACCGACCCGGCCGTCGCCGACTCGACCAACGACTACTTCAGCAAGGCCCCGGTCGGCAAGATCTTCGCCGCCGGCGCGACCGAGCTGAAGCCGGTCTACCTCGGCCCGAAGAACAACGCGGTCCGCACCGCCGTGGAGAACACGCTGCGCGCCGTGGAGCAGGGCAAGTCGGCCGGCGAGCAGTGGCAGGCGGCCCTGAAGAACGGTGCGGCCGCCGGTAAGTGACCGGTTGAGCCGCCCGCGGGTGGCGTCGGCAGCCCATGCTGCCGGCGCCACCCGCGGTGCCCGCAGAGTCCGGCGTCGCCCGTGTGGCGGGTGACGCCGGCCGAGGAGAAGGACTCCCCATGAGCCTCGACCTGCACGCCGCGGCGCCGCCCGAGCCCGGCGCGCCGCGCTCCGCAAGGCACACACGCCGCCGCGCCACCTCGATGACCCGGCTGGACCTGAAGTACTCGCCCTACCTGTACGTCCTGCCGTTCTTCGTGATCTTCGCCGTGTTCGGCGTGTACCCGATCGCGTACACGGTCTGGATCGCGCTGACCGACCGGTCGCCGCTGAACTCGACGATCTCCTTCGTCGGGATGGACAACTTCGTCGAACTGATCACCGAGGACCCGCAGTTCTGGAACGCGGTGGTCAACACGTTCGGCATGTTCCTGCTCTCCACAGTGCCCCAGTTGCTGCTGGCGCTGATGCTGGCGAACGCGCTGAACCGGAAGCTGCGCGCGCAGACGTTCTTCCGGATGGCCATCGCGATGCCGATCATCACCTCGACCGCTGTGGTCGCGCTGATCTTCTCGATGATCTACGCCAAGGACTTCGGCCTGGTCAACTGGCTGCTCGACAGCATCGGCCTGGACCCGATCGACTGGCGGGCGAACCGCTTCGCCTCATGGTTCGCCATCTCCACCATGGTCGACTGGCGCTGGGTCGGCTACAACGCGCTGATCTACCTGGCCGCCATGCAGTCCATCAGCAAGGACATGTACGAGGCCGCGGCGCTGGACGGCGCCTCCCGGCGGCGGCAGTTCTGGTCGATCACGGTCCCGCAGCTGCGTCCCACGATCATCTTCACGCTGATCATCTCGACCATCGGCGGCCTCCAGCTGTTCACCGAGCCCCTGCTGTTCACCAGCGGCTCGGGTGGTCTCTCCGGCGGTTCGGAGGGCCAGTTCCAGACCATCACGATGTACCTGCTCGACGTGATGAACCAGCGCTTCCGGTGGGGTTACGCCGGAGCGGTCGCGCTCGTGCTCTTCGTGCTCATCGCGTTGATGTCGGCGATCAACTACCTGCTCGCCCGCCGCATCAGCTCCGACAAGTGAGGTGACGAGATGACGACCACCGCGGTCCGTCCGCCCACCCGGCACAGCGCGCCGGTGAAGACCACCCACCAGGCCGAGCGGCTCTGGAAGGCCAGCCCGCTCACCATGATCGGCCTGATCTTCGGCGTGCTGCTGTCCCTGTTCCCGTTCTACTGGATGATCGTGATCGCCAGCCGGACGAACGACGCGGCCAACTCCTGGCCGCCGCCGTTCCTGCCCGGCGGCAAGCTCGGCGAGAACATCGAGCGGGTGCTCGCCAACAGCGACGCCAACATCGTCAAGGGCCTGATGAACTCGTTCCTGGTCTCCGGGACGATCACCGTCGCGACCGTGTTCTTCGGCTCGCTGGCCGGCTTCGCGTTCGCGAAGCTGCGCTTCCGGGGCAAGAACGCGCTGCTGCTGATCATCCTGACCTCGATGATGGTGCCGATCCAGCTCGGCGTGCTGCCGCTGTACATCCTTATGGCCAAGCTCGACTGGCTGAACACCATGCCGTCGGTGACCGTTCCGTTCCTGATCGGCGGCTTCGGCATCTTCATGATGCGCCAGTACGCCGAACAGGCGGTACCGAACGAGTTGATCGAGGCGGCTCGGGTGGACGGCTGTTCCACCTGGCGGGTGTACTGGCACGTGGTGGCGCCCGCGCTGCGTCCGGCCGCCGCGGTGCTGGGCCTGCTGACCTTCATGGAGCAGTGGAACCAGTTCTTCTGGCCGTTCGTGGTGCTGGCCGACCCGTCCAACCCGACCGTCCAGATCTCGCTGCGCAGCCTCAACACCGCCTACTTCGCCGACAACTCGCAGATCTTCGCCGGTACGTTGATCGCGACCCTGCCCCTGTTCGTCGTGTTCGTTCTGTTCGGCCGCCAGATCATCGGCGGCATCATGGAAGGCGCCGTCAAGTCGTGAGCAACCCAGCAAGCCCGCCCGCCGTCGGTCTCCTCGACGCCGGTCCGGCCCTGACCTTCCCGCCGGACTTCCTCTGGGGCGCGGCCACCGCCGCGTACCAGATCGAGGGCGCGGCGACGGAGGGCGGCCGTGCCCCGTCGATCTGGGACATCTTCAGCCACACCGAGGGGCGGACGGTCGCCGGGCACACCGGCGACGTGGCGTGCGACCACTACCACCGGATGCCGGACGACGTGCGGTTGATGGCCGACCTGGGCCTGCGGTCGTACCGCTTCTCGGTGAGCTGGCCGCGGGTGCAGCCGGGCGGCACGGGCGGCGTCAACCAGGAGGGCATGGACTTCTACCGCCGCCTGATCGACGAGCTGCTCGGCCACGGCATCGAGCCCTGGCTGACGCTCTACCACTGGGACCTGCCGCAGCCGCTGGAGGACGCGGGCGGCTGGCCGGCCCGGGACACCGCCGGCCGGTTCGCCGAGTACGCGCACCTGGTCGCCGACGCGCTCGGCGACCGCGTGAAGTACTTCACCACGCTGAACGAGCCGTGGTGCTCGGCGTTCCTCGGTTACGGCTCCGGCGTGCACGCGCCGGGCCGCAGAGACGGCGCGGACGCGCTGCGGGCCGGGCACCACCTGATGCTCGGCCACGGCCTGGCCGTGCAGGCGGTCCGCGCGGCCCGCCCGGACGCGCAGCTCGGCATCACCGTCAACCTGTACCCGGTCACTCCGGCGACCGACTCGGCGGCGGACGCCGACGCGGCCCGCCGGATCGACGCGCTGGCCAACCGGTTCTTCCTCGACCCGGTGCTGCGCGGGGCGTACCCGGCGGACCTCGTCGCCGACGTGCGCCAGATCACCGACATGGGGCACGTGCGCGACGGTGACCTGGCGACCATCGCCACGCCGCTGGACATGGTCGGGATCAACTACTACAGCCGGCACGTGGTCGCCGCGCCGGTCGAGGGCGCGGAGCCGGAGCCCTACTGGCGGGCGCCGTCCTGCTGGCCGGGCAGCGAGGACGTCCGGTTCGTCACCCGGGGTGTCCCGGTGACGGACATGGACTGGGAGATCGACGCCCCGGGCCTGGTGGAGACGCTGGAGCGGGTCCACCGGGAGTACACCGACCTGCCGCTCTACGTCACCGAGAACGGCTCGGCGTTCGTCGACGAGCTGGTCGACGGCCGGGTGGACGACCCGGACCGGCTGGCCTACTTCGCCGCGCACCTGCGGGCGGCGCACGCCGCGATCGAGGCCGGGGTGCCGCTCAAGGGCTACTTCGCCTGGTCGCTGATGGACAACTTCGAGTGGGCCTGGGGCTACACGAAGCGGTTCGGCATGGTCTATGTCGACTACGACAGCCAGGCCCGGATCGCGAAGTCCAGCGCCAGGTGGTACGCCGACGTGATCCGACGCAACGGACTGCCCGCACAATAAGCTGGGCCAGCCAGTAACGGGCGGCCCGGCGCCGACGCCTCAATCGGTGCCGGGTCCGCCCGACCGTCGGAGGAGCAACAGACGATGACAACGCAGCGCACCCGCTCGCTCGGGCGTCCGACCCTCGACGCGGTCGCGGCCCGCGCCGGCGTCGGGCGCGGCACGGTCTCCCGCGTGGTCAACGGCTCGCCGCAGGTCAGCCCGGAGGCCCGGGCCGCCGTCCAGCAGGCCATCGCCGAGCTGGGGTACGTGCCGAACCGCGCCGCCCGTGCGCTGGTCACCCAGCGGACCGACTCGGTGGCCCTGGTCGTCTCCGAGTCGGGGGAGCGGGTCTTCACCGAGCCGTTCTTCGCGGCCATCGTGCGGGGCGTCAGCTCCGGGCTGGTGGAGACGCCCATGCAGCTCTGGCTGGCCATGGTGCAGTCGCCGATCGAGCGGGAACGGGTCGAGCACCACCTGACCAACCAGCACGTCGACGGTGTGCTCCTGCTCTCGCTGCACGACGCCGACCCGCTGCCCACGCTGCTGGAGGAGCGCGGCCTGCCGACTGTGCTCGGCGGCCGTCCGGCGCGGATGCTGCACCCGAACGCCCAGCCGGCGTGGTTCGTCGACATGGACAACGTCGGCGGCGCGCGGCAGGCGGTGGAGCACCTGTTCCGCCAGGGCCGCCGGCGGGTCGCCACCATCGCCGGCCCGCAGGACATGGGCGCCGGCCTGGCCCGGCTCTCCGGCTACCAGGAGGCCGTCCGGGCCTCCGGCGGCCGGGTCGACCCGGGCCTGATCGCGTACGGGGACTTCAGCGAGGGCAGCGGCACCGCCGCGATGCGCCGGCTGCTGGACGTCTGCCCGGAACTGGACGCCGTGTTCGTCGCCTCCGACCTGATGGCGTTCGGCGCGCTGCGCGCGCTGCGCGAGGCGGGCCGCCGGGTGCCGGAGGACGTCGCGGTGATCGGCTTCGACGACGCCCCGATCGCGCGTCAGGCCGAGCCGCCCCTGACCACCGTGTTCCAGCCGGTGGAGGAGATGGGCCGGCAGATGGCCCGGCTGCTGGTCTCCCGCATCCGGGGCGAGGAGGTTCCCTCGCCGCACGTGCTGCTGGACACCGAGCTGATCCACCGCGCCTCCGCCTGACCCGCCCGGGGCCGGTCAGGACCAGCGGCGCAGTTCCCGGCGTGCCAGCGAGGCGCGGTGCACCTCGTCCGGGCCGTCGGCCAGGCGCAGCGTGCGGGCCGCCGCCCACAGTTCGGCCAGTGGGGTGTCCTGGCTGACGCCGGCTCCGCCGTGCGCCTGGATCGCCTTGTCGATCACCCACTCGGCCATCAGCGGTGTAGCGATCTTGATGGCCTGGATCTCGGTGTGCGCGCCCTTGTTGCCGACGGTGTCCATCAGCCATGCGGTCTTGAGCACCAGCAGCCGGGCCTGCTCGATCCGGACCCGCGACTCGGCGATCCATTCGCGTACCACGCCCTGCTCGGCGAGCGGGCGGCCGAACGCGACCCGGTCGAGCACGCGCCGGCAGAGCAGCTCCAGGGCCCGCTCGGCCATGCCGATCAGGCGCATGCAGTGGTGGATGCGGCCGGGGCCGAGCCGGGCCTGGGCGATGGCGAACCCGGTGCCCTCCTCGCCGACGAGGTTTTCCGCCGGCACCCGTACGTCGGAGAAGTCGATCTCGGCGTGCCCGCCGTGCGGGGCGTCGCTGTAGCCGAAGACACGCATCCCGCGGCGTACCGTCACGCCGGGGGTGTCCCGGGGCACCAGGATCATGCTCTGCTGGCGGTGCCGGTCGGCGTCCGGGTCGGTCTTGCCCATCACGATGAAGATCTCGCAGCGCGGGTCCATCGCCCCGGACGACCACCACTTGCGGCCGTTGATCACGTAGTGGTCGCCGTCGCGGGTGATCCGGGTGCCGATGTTCGTCGCGTCGGAGGAGGCCACCTCCGGCTCGGTCATGCAGAACGCGGACCGGATCTCCCCGGCCAGCAGCGGCATGAGCCACTGCTTGCGCTGCGCCTCCGAGCCGAACTCGGCGAGCAGCTCCATGTTGCCGGTGTCCGGCGCGGCGCAGTTGAGCGCCTCCGGGGCCAGGTGCGGGCTGCGGCCGGTCAGCTCGGCCAGCGGCGCGTACTGCAGGTTGGTCAGGCCGGCGCCGTAGCGGGCGTCGGGCAGGAACAGATTCCACAGCCCGCGCTCGCGCGCCTGCGCCTTCAGCTCCTCCATCACCGGCGGGCGGGCCCACGGGTCGCCCGCCGCGAGCACCTGCTCGTGGTGCACCGGCTCGGCCGGGTACACGCACTCGGTGAGGAACGCCTCCAGCCGTTGCCGCAGCTCGACCGTCCGGTCGTCGTACGCGAACTCCATCTAGCTCTCCCTCACCGCGTGCAGCCCGTGTGCCACGAGCGGCGCCACCATGTCGCCGATCCGGTCGAAGCCCTCGCCCAGGGTCTGGCCGAGCGTGTGCCGGTAGTGGATGCCCTCGCAGATCACCGCGAGCTTGAAACAGCCGAGCGCCACGTGCCAGTGCAGCGGGCCGACGTCGACGTCGCTGCGCCCGGCGTACCGCTCGATCAGCTCGGCCCCGGTGGGGAACCCGGCGCGCGGCCCGATGCCGTCGGCCACCGGGTTGCCCTCGCCGTGGTCGCTGTCGCCGAGCACGTCCCAGTACGTCAGCAGCAGCCCGAGGTCGGCCAGCGGGTCGCCGAGCGTGGCCATCTCCCAGTCGAGCACCGCCCGCACCGCCGGCGGGTCGACGGTGGCGAGCAGATTGTCCAGCCGGTAGTCGCCGTGCACGATCCGGCCCGCGTTCGCGCCCTCGGGCACGCTGGCGGCCAGCGCGTCGCGCAGCTCGTCGATGCCGGGCAGCGGCCGGCTGCGGGACCGGTCGAGCTGGCCGGCCCAGCGGCGTACCTGCCGGGCCAGGTAGCCCTCCGGACGGCCGAAGTCGGCCAGCCCGACCTCGGCCGGCTCGACCCGGTGCAGCGTGGCGAGCGTGTCCATCATCGCCATGGCGAGGTCGCGTCGCTGGGCGGCGGTGAGCGTGTCGGTCTGCTCGCGCCGCCGGTAGAC
>NZ_JAGPXV010000272.1:0-7576 GCF_018070405.1 Micromonospora sp. D75 | reverse complement strand
GCCGCTGTACTTCTCCCGGCCGCTGCCGCGCGGCGACTACGCGCTGTCCAAGCTGCTGGCGCTTGTCACCGCGCTGTGGCTGCTGCTCGGCGGCCCGCAGCTGGTGATGTTCCTCGGCGCCGCGTTCACCACGAACCGGGGCGTACGCGGGGTGTGGGACGAACTGCTCGACCTGCTGCCCGGGCTGCTCTACGCCGGGCTCTGGGCGGTGGTGTTCGCCTCGATCGCGCTGCTCGTCGCCTCGCTGACCGGCAAGCGCGCGTTCGCGGCCGGCGGCATCGTGGCGGTCTTCCTGATGACCACGCCGGTCGTCGGCGTGCTGTCCATCCTGCCCTCGCGGACGATCAACGAGCTGGCCTTCGTCGCCTCCCCGCCGACGCTCGTCGGCGGCGTGGGCAACTGGGCGCTCGGCGACCGGCTGACCCAGGGACGGGGTGGCATGCCGATCGGCGACTTCGGGCCGGTCTACGCCGTGGTCGCCGTGCTGCTGGTCGCCGCCTGCGTCAGCCTGCTGCTCCTGCGATACCGGAAGGTGGCCGCCCGATGACGGCGATCAGCACCCAGTCGACGGCCGGCGCGCCCGCCACCGCGACGAGCACGCTCGACCTGGCCGGTGTCTCCCGCTGGTACGGCAACGTGGTGGCGGTCAACGACGTCACCATGCGGCTCGGCCCCGGCGTGACCGGCCTGCTCGGCCCCAACGGCGCCGGCAAGACCACGCTGCTGCACATGATGGCGGGCTTCCTGTCGCCGTCGCGCGGCACCGTGACGCTGGACGGGGAGCCGACCTGGCGCAACCCCGGCGTCTACCGGCGGCTCGGCCTGGTCAGCGAGCGCGAGGCGGTGCACACGTTCCTCAGCGCGTACGAGTTCGTGCTGGCCAGCGCGAAGCTGCACCGGCTGCCCGACCCGGAGGCCGCCACGAAGCGGGCGATCGAGCTGGTCGAGATGGAGGACGCGCAGACCCGCCGGATCGGCACCTACTCCAAGGGCATGCGGCAGCGCACCCGGGTCGCCGCCGCGCTGGTGCACGACCCGCAGGTGCTGCTGCTCGACGAGCCGTTCAACGGGATGGACCCGCGCCAGCGGCTGCACATGATGGCGCTGCTGCACCGGCTCGGCGACGCGGGACGGACCATCCTGTTCAGCTCGCACATCCTGGAGGAGGTCGAGCAGGTCTCCGGCACCGTCCAGGTGATGGTCGCCGGCCGGCTGGCCGCCTCCGGCGACTACCGGACCATCCGCCGCCTGATGACCAACCGGCCGCACGTGTTCGCGGTCCGCTCCACCGACGACCGCGCCCTGGCGGTGGCGCTGATGGCCGAGGCGTCGGTCTCCGGCGTCGAGCTGGGCCGCACCGGCCTGACCGTCAAGGCCGGCGACTACGGCGCGTTCACCCGGGCCCTGCCCCGGATCGCGCTCCGGCACGGCATCCGGGTCCGGCAGCTCCTGCCGGAGGACGAGTCGCTGGAGAGCGTCTTCTCGTATCTGGTGGAGGCATGATGTCGACAGTCACCTGGATCACCGCGCGCGGCCTGTTCGGCCGGAGCCGGTTCCTCATGCTGCTGCCGTTGCCGCTGATCCTGATCGGCCTGGCGGTGCTCTGCCGGTCGCTCGGCGTCGACCCCGGCCAGTGGGGCCCGCCGGTGCTCGTCGGTCTCGGCCTGGCGGTGGTGCTGCCGGTGGTGGCGCTGATCGTGGGCACGGGCGTGCTCGGCGCGGAGATCGACGACGGCACCGTCGTGCACATCCTCACCAAGCCGCTGCCGCGCTGGCAGATCGTGCTGCCGAAGCTGGCGGTCGCGGCCGGCGTCACGGCGGTCACCGTCGGTGTCCCGATCTACGTCGCGGGCGTGCTCGCCGATTCGGTACGCCTCGGACTCGCTCTGGTCGTCGCCTCTGCGGCGGGCGCGCTGGCGTACTCGGCGCTGTTCCTGGCGCTGAGCCTGGTGACCCGGCGGCCGGTGCTGCTCGGCCTGGTCTACGTGCTGATCTGGGAAGGCCTGCTGGGCCGGTTCGTCAGCGGCACCCGGGTGCTGTCGATCCAGCAGTGGGTGATCGCCCTGGCCGACCGGATGGCGCCGACGCCGCTGCTCGGCACCAGTGTCTCGGTGCCGGTCGCGGCGGTGCTCACCGCGCTGGTGGCGGTCGGGTTCACCGTGCTGGCGATCGACCGCCTGCGCTCGTTCAGCGTGGCCGGCGAGACGAGCTGAGCCCGCAGGGCGGGACCCGTTTTCCGGCGTTCGCGACGGAAAACGGGTTCCGCCCTGCCGTGTCCGGTCTGCTAGTTTGCGGCGGCTACGAACACCGACACGGGGAGAACACTGTGCGTTCAGCTCGCTTCGCCCTGCTGGCTCCGGCCGCGGTGGCGATGATCGTCATGTCCGGCTGCGGCGACGACGAGGACACCCCCTCGGCCGGGTCGGCGGCGCCCTCCGCCCCGGCCGCCACGTCCGTGCCGCCGGTGACGCCGGCCCCGGTGGGCCTCGACGAGGCCACCCGGAAGACCTGCACGACGGCGGAGAAGGACATCACGGCCGCCCTGAAGGAGGTGGCCGAGGCGGAGAAGATCGGCCCGCCGGCCGGTCACTCGGCGGTCAGCGCGCAGTACTCGGCGGGCGCGGCCACGCTCTACACGCACGCCTTCACCAACAGCGACGAGGTGAACAGCGCGGTGAAGGGCGTCGCGACCGAGATGAGCGACCTCGCCGACGCCTGGGCCAAGGCGCCGGGCAAGGCGCCGAGCAGGGCGGATCTCACCGCCGCCCGGGACAAGCTCAAGGCGGCCTGCGCCGCCGACTGAGGAATGCACCGCCGCGGGCCGGTCCGGCCGGCCCTTCGGGGTGTTAAGAAGGGCCCCTTCTACGACGCCAGGCGTTAAGAAGGGGCCCTTCCTTACATCGCCGGCGGCGCTCAGAACGCGCAGGCGATGACCAGTTCGGTGGTGCGATCCGGCAGCAGGTCCAGCTTCGCGATCCGGCCCGCCGCGCGCAGGTCGTCGGCGACCGTGCCGAGCTGGTCCAGCACCGCCGCCGGTCCGAGCGCCTCGGCCAGCGGCACGTCCGCCTTCATCGACAGCTTCCGTTCCGACTTGGCGCGGCGCACCTGACCCAGCGCGTCAGCGGCCAGTCGCAGCAGTTCCGGGTCACCCGGCGCCTGCGTCGCGCGGCCCACCTCGTACGTGGTCGGCCACGGCGAGCGGTGCACCGAGCCGTACCGCCACCACGACCAGACCTCCTCGGTGACGAACGGCAGCACCGGCGCGAACAGGCGCAACTGCACCGACAACGCGGTCGCCAGCGCCGCCCGGGCCGAGTCGGCCGCCGGCCCGGTGCCGTAGGCGCGCTCCTTCACCAACTCGATGTAGTCGTCGCAGAACCGCCAGAAGAACGCTTCGGTGGCCATCAGGGCGGCCGTGTGGTCGTACCCGTCGAAGGCGGTGGTCGCGGTCGCGACCACGCCGGACAGTTCGGCGAGCATCGCGGTGTCCAGCGGTTGGGTCGCCGCGGCCCGCAGTGCGTCGGCGGCGCCCAGCCCGAGCGCGAACCGCGACGCGTTGAGCAGCTTGGTGGCCAGCCGCCGGCCCACCTTGACCTGGGCCGGGTCGAAGGCGAGGTCCATGCCCGGCTTGCCGTTGGCGGCCCAGTAGCGGACCGCGTCGGAGCCGTTCTGTTCCAGCAGCGCCATCGGCGTGACCACGTTGCCCTTGGACTTCGACATCTTCTTGCGGTCCGGGTCGAGGATCCAGCCGGAGAGCACAGCGGTGTGCCAGGGCAGCGCGCCGTGCTCCAGGTGGGACCGGGCGACGGTGGCGAACAGCCAGGTCCGGATGATGTCGTGGCCCTGCGGGCGCAGGTCCATCGGGAAGACCCGGGCGAACAGGTCCGGGTCGGTCTCCCAGCCGCCGACGATCTGCGGGGTCAGCGACGAGGTGGCCCAGGTGTCCAGCACGTCCGGGTCGCCGGTGAAACCGCCCGGCACGCCGCGCTGCGACTCCTCGTATCCAGGCGGTGGTTCGCTGCTCGGGTCGATCGGGAGCGTCGCCTCGTCCGGTGTGAGAGGGTGGGTCCAGTCCGGCTCGCCAGTGTCGTCGAGCCGGTACCACACCGGCACCGGCACGCCGAAGAACCGCTGCCGGCTGACCAGCCAGTCACCGGTGAGGCCGCCCACCCAGTGTTCGTAGCGGTGCCGCATGTGCTCCGGCACCCAGCGCAGCTCCCGACCCCGGGCCAGCAGTTCCTCGCGCAGGCCGGCGTCCCGGCCGCCGTTGCGCAGATACCACTGCCGGGTCGAGACGATCTCCAGCGGCCGGTCGCCGCGCTCGTAGAACTTCACCGGGTGCGTGATCGGGCGCGGCTCGCCGACCAGATCACCCGCGTCGGCCAGCAGCTCCACCAGCGTCCGCCGGGCGCCGTTCACCGTCTGCCCGGCCAGCGCCGCGTAGGGCTCCGCCGGCACGCCGGCCGGCGGCTCCGGCAGCAGGCGTCCGTCCCGGCCGATCACCACCCGGGTGTCCAGCCGCAGCTCACGCCACCAGGTCACGTCGGTCAGGTCACCGAACGTGCAGACCATCGCGATGCCCGTGCCCTTGGCCGGGTCCGCCAGCGGATGCGCGCGCACCGGCACCTCGACCCCGAACACCGGGGTACGCGCGGACGCGCCGACCAGGTCCGCGTACCGCTCGTCGTCGGGGTGGCAGACCAGAGCCACGCAGGCCGGCAGCAGCTCCGGGCGGGTGGTGTCGATCAGCACCTCGCGGCCGTCCGGCCCGGTGAACCGCAGCCGGTGGTACGCGCCGGGCCGCTCCCGGTCCTCCAGTTCCGCCTGGGCCACGGCGGTGCCGTACCCGACGTCCCACAGCGTCGGCGCCTCGGCCTGGTACGCCTCGCCCCGCGCCAGATTGCGCAGGAACGCGCGCTGGCTCGCGGCGCGGGCCGCCGACCCGATCGTGGTGTACGTCAGCGACCAGTCCACCGACAGCCCGAGCCGCCGCCACAGCATCTCGAACGCCTTCTCGTCCTCGACGGTGAGCAGTTCGCACAGCTCGATGAAGTTGCGCCGGGAGATCGCCGTAGGGTTCTTCCGGGCCGTGTCGTCCACCGGCGCGGACGGCGGCCGCCAGTTGCTGTCGTACGGCAGCGCCGGGTCGGGACGCACGCCGTACACGTTCTGCACCCGACGTTCGGTGGGCAGCCCGTTGTCGTCCCAGCCCATCGGGTAGAAGACCGTGCGCCCGCGCATCCGCTGGAACCGGGCCACCGTGTCGGTGTGCGTGTACGAGAACACGTGCCCCATGTGCAGTTCGCCCGACACGGTCGGCGGGGGAGTGTCGATCGCGTATACGTCCGACCGCTCCTTCGTACGGTCGAACGCGTACGTGCCGTCGGACTGCCAGCGGCGGGCCCAGGTCTCCTCGATGCCGTCCAGGCTCGGACGCTCGGGGACGCCGCCGCGGGCGCTGATCGTCGTGTCGGTCATCAGCCGATGGTAGGCAGCCCGGTTGCCGCACTCCACGACTTTCCCCACCCCGCGCGTCCTCGCCGATCTTGCGCTTGCCGCCCCGGCACAAGCCGCTTTTCGGGCATCCCTCGGGCCGCAAGTGCAAGATCAACGAGGGTCGGAGGAGCGAGCTAGAGGAGCGAGTCGCGCCACTGGCGGTGCAGGGCGGCGTAGCGGCCGTCGGCGGCGATCAGCTCGGCCGGTGGGCCGTCCTCCACGATCCGGCCGTCGTCGAGCACCAGCACCCGGTCCGCCGTCTCCACGGTGGAGAGACGATGGGCGATCACCACGGCGGTACGGTCGCGCAGCACGTTGTGCAGGGCCCGCTGCACCAACCGCTCGGTCGGCACGTCCAGCGACGAGGTCGCCTCGTCCAGGATCAGCACCCGCGGGTCGGCGAGGAACGCCCGGGCGAACGCGACGAGCTGTCGCTGCCCTGCGGAGAGCCGGCCGCCGCGCCGGTGCACGTCCGTGGCGTACCCGTCGGGCAGCGCGGCGATGAAGTCGTGCGCGCCGATCGCCCGCGCCGCCGCGACCACCGCCTCGTCGTCCGCGTCCGGCCGCCCGAACCTGATGTTGTCGGCCACGGAGCCGCTGAACAGGTGGGTCTCCTGGGTCACCAGCACCACCGCCCGGCGCAGTTCGGCGTCGGCCAGGTCACGCAGGTTCACCCCGTCCAGGTCGACAGCGCCCGCGTCCGGGTCGTGGAACCGGGCCAGCAGCTTCGCGACTGTGGACTTGCCGGCGCCGGTCGGCCCGATCAGCGCCACTGTCTGCCCGGGCGGCACGGTCAGGTCCAGGCCGGACAGGATCGGCGTCTGCCGTCGGTAGCCGAAGTCGACGGCGCGGAACGTCACCGCCCCGCGCGGCGGCCCGGCCGGCAGCGGGACCGGATCCGCCGGTTCGGCCACCGCCGGACGCTCGTCCAGCACCCCGGCCAGCTTCTCCAACGCGGCGGTCGCCGACTGGAGCGCGTTGTAGAACTGGCTCAGCTCCTCCATCGGCTCGAAGAACCGGCGCAGGTAGAGCAGGAACGCGGCGAGCACGCCCACCTCCACGCCGCCGCCCAGCACCCGCCAGCCGCCGTACCCGAGCACCACCGCCGTGGTCAGGTTGCCGATCAGCCGGATGCCCGGCGAGTAGATCGCGATCAGCCGGAACGCGCGCAGGCTGGAGCGCCGGTAGTCGTCGTTCACGGCGGCGAAGATGCGCTCGTTGCGGGGCTCCCGCCGGTACGCCTGCACCGCCCGGATCCCGCGCAGCGACTCCACGAAGTGCACGATGACCAGCGCCACCGCCTCCCGGGTACGCCGGTACGCGCCCGCCGACGCGCGCGCGAACCAGCGTGACAGCAGGAACAGGAACGGGAACGCGAGCAGCGTCACCGCCGCCAGCGGCAGGTCCAGCCAGAGCAGGATGCCCGCCACCGACAGCACCGACAGCCCGGCCATCACCAGCTTGTCGATGCCCCCGTCGACCAGTTCGGCGATCGACTCCAGGTCGCTCGTCAGCCGGGACACCATCCGCCCGGAGGTGTAGCGCTCGTGGAAACCGACGTCGAGGCGGAGGAAGTGCCCGTACACCCGTCGGCGCAGGTCCAGCAGGACGGCCTGGCCGATCCGGGCGGCGAGGGTGAGGAACGCGCGCCGGGCCGCGTACTCGACGGCTGTCGCCACCACGAACGCGGCGGCGACAGCGATCAGCGGGCCGGGATCACCGGCCCGCAGTGGCCCGATGCCCCGGTCGATGCCGAGCATGACCAGGTACGGGCCGGACATCGCGGCGGCGTTCTGGGCCAGCAGCAGCGCCACCGCCAGCCCCAGCGCACGCCGGTGCGGGCGCAGCAGTTGCCGCAGCAGGAGCCGGCTGCGGGCGCGGAGCCGGGCCACCGCCGCCGGGGAGGAGTCCTCGGCGCGGCTGCGGTCGGCGTCCGGGTCGGTGGCCCGGCCGCGCCAGCGGGACAAGTCGTCGCGTCCGCCGTTGCGGTTCGCGTCGTCGTGGCGTGGGCCGGCTGCGCCGTGCGCCTGCCCGTGCCCGGCGGTGCGCGCGCCGGTGTCGCGCAGCGCGTCGCGGGGCC
>NZ_JAGPXV010000271.1:0-7598 GCF_018070405.1 Micromonospora sp. D75 | reverse complement strand
TCGCCTCCACCGGCGAGAAGCTGGAGGACTTCGACGTCTTCCACCCCGACCGGATGGCCAGCCGGATCCTCGGCATGGGCGACGTCCTCACTCTGATCGAGCAGGCCGAGGCGGCCTTCGACTCCGATCAGAAGGACAAGATGACCGCCAAGCTGATGGGCGGGGAGACCTTCACGCTGGAGGACTTCCTCGATCAGCTCATCGCGGTCCGGCGGATGGGCCCGATCGCCAACGTGCTGGCCATGATGCCGGGCATGGGGCAGATGAAGGACCAGCTCGCCGAGCTGGACGACAAGCACTTCGACCGCGTGACCGCGATCATCAGGTCGATGACCCCGGCCGAGCGCACCAATCCGAAGATCATCAACGGCTCCCGCCGGGCCCGGATCGCCAACGGTTCCGGCGTCACCGTCATGGACGTCAACCAGCTGCTCAACCGCTTCACCGACGCGCAGAAGATGATGAAGCAGATGGGCGGCATGATGGGCCTGCCCGGCGGTGGCCGGCGCAAGGCGACCAAGTCGCCGAAGAACAAGCGCAAGGGCACGAAGGGCGGCGGGCGGCCGCGTACCGGCGCCGGCATGCCGGGTGGCTTCCCGGGCGGGATGCCGCAGCTCCCGCCGGGCCTGGACCCGGGTGACCTGGCGGGTGGGCAGGGCCTGCCGCCGGGCTTCAAGCTTCCGAAGATCGACTTCAACAAGCTGGGCAAGGGCGGCGACAAGGGCCCCCGCTAGCGTGTCGGTGACAGTGGGCGATGTGATCATCACCTAGGGTCGGTTCGCCCCCTGGAAGGAGATGTCATGACCGCGGCGCCGATCCTGCCCGAGCGGCACGAGTGGACGGTCGACGACCTGGGCGACCTGCCCAAGGACCTTCCGTACGAACTGATCAACGGAAGGTTGATCGTGCCGTCGCCCACCGCCCTGCACCAGGATCTGTGTGTCCGTCTCCTACTCGCGCTTGAGGTCAACTGCCCGCCTGAGTTCCTGGTGAGCATCGACCTGTCCATGCGGGTGGACCGCCGCAACGAGCCGCGCCCGGATGTGGTGGTGATCCGGCGCAAGCACGCCGGCCGGTCGCCGGTCCCGGTCGAGGACGCGCTGCTCGCCGTCGAGGTCGTCTCGCCGACGTCGCACTTCCGCGACCTGTACGACAAGGCGAAGGTCTACGCCCGCTCCGGGGTCCGCTCCTACTGGGTGGTGGATCCGCAGCACGAGCGGATCGCGCTGACCGAGTACACGCTCGACGGCGCCGCACGCGAGTACGAGCAACTGGCACACACCGAGGACCTGTTCGTCACCGAGCGGCCCTGGAAGGTCTCGGTCGATCTGCCGGCGCTGACCGCGCGGCGCAACGACCTGCTCGCCGGCGAGGAGGACTGATCGGGTAGGACTGTGCACATGGCTCTGCACGTGCGCGGTGTGTTCCTTCCCGACGACGAGGTCCGGGACGTCTGGCTGGTCGGCGACCGGGTCACCTTCGAACCGGTGCCCGGCGCCGAGACGGTGGCCGACGGCGGCTTCGTGCTGCCCGGTCTGACCGACGCGCACTGCCACATCGGCATCGCCCGCGGCGGCAGCCCGATCACCTCGCTCGACCAGGCGCGGGAACTGGCCCGGATCGACCGGGACGCGGGCGTGCTGGCGATCCGCGACGCCGGGTCGCCGTACCCGTACCCCGAACTGGAGGACGAGCCGGACCTGCCGCGACTGGCCCGCGCGGGCCGGCACATCGCCCCGCCCAAGCGCTACCTGCGCGACATCGGCGTGGAGGTCGGCGCGGCGGAGGTCGCCGAGACGGTGGCCGCGCAGGCCGCGGCCGGCAACGGCTGGGTCAAGCTGGTCGGCGACTGGATCGAGCGGGGAGTGGGCGACCTGGCGCCGGCCTGGGACGCCGACACCATGACCGCGGCGGTCGCCGCCGCGCACGCCGCCGGGGTACGCGCGGCGGTGCACACGTTCTCCGAGTCGGCGGTGGAGATCATGGTGCGGGCCGGGGTGGACTCGGTGGAGCACGGGACCGGGCTGAGTCTCGACCTGATCGACCTGATGGCCCGGCAGGGCACCGCGCTGGTCCCCACGATGATCAACATCCGGACGTTCGGCCACATCGCGGAGCAGGCCCGGCCCAAGTTCCCCGGGTACGCCGACCACATGCTCGCCCTGCGCGACCGCTTCCCCGAGGTGGTGCGCGCCGCGCACGAGGCCGGTGTGCCGATCTACGTCGGCACCGACGCGGGCGGCGGCATCGACCACGGGCTCGCGGCCGAGGAGATGCTCCTGCTGCACGAGCAGGCCGGCATGTCCGCGCCGGACGTGCTTGCCGCCGCCTCCTGGCGGGCCCGGGAGTGGCTCGGCTTCCCCGGGCTGGTCGAGGGCGGCCTCGCCGACCTGGTGGTCTACCCCGAAGATCCGCGCCGTGACCTGCGCGTGGTCCGGACGCCCAGCCGGATCGTCCTGCGCGGCCGGGTCGTCCGCTGACGGGCCGTGACCGGCCGCCGTCGTCGCTAGCGCGCCGTCGCCGCCATCAGGAACAGGCGCACCGCCAGGTCGGCCAGCCGGTCGGCGGTCTCGTCGACCGGGCCGCCGGGCAGCACGATGTGGCTCACCACCAGGCGTACGACGCTGTCCGCCGCGAACGCCAGGGCCGCCGGATCGGCGTCGGGCAGGCGGTCACCCGTCCACTCCAGCAGCGCCGCCGCGGCCTCGGCGAGCACCAGCTCGGACCGGGTGGTCAGGTACGGCAGCAACTCCTCCGAGCCGCCCCGCGTGCTGGTCAGCACCGCCCGGACCAGCGGGTTCTCGGCGGCTGAGGCGAGCGTGCGATGGATCGCCGCGTACGCCGCCGCCCGCACGTCGGAGTCGTGCTCGCCGAGCGCGGACCGGACCTGGCCGACGAACCGGTCCACCTCGTGCCGGGCCAGCGCCTCGCCCAGGCCCGCCTTGGTGCCGAACTCGTTGTAGACCGTCTGCCGGCTCACCCCGGCGGCGGCGGCCACCGCGCCCATCCGGACACGGTCCCACCCGAGGGCCACGGTCTGCGCCCGGGCGGCCTCCACGATCGCGTCCCGTGTCTCACCCATCGCCGTCGAAGTCTACGGCCGCGCCGGGCGACACGGCGCGGCCCGGCTCCCCGGCGAACCCCCGCCCCGCACGGCGCATAGGATGTGCGGTCATGGCACGCGTGCTCACTCCCCGTGCGGAGGACTTTCCCCGCTGGTACCAGGACCTGATCGCCAAGGCGAAGCTGGCCGACAACGGCCCGGTCCGGGGGACCATGGTGATCCGACCGGCCGGCTACGCCATCTGGGAGCGGATGCAGGCCGAGATGGACGCCCGGATCAAGGCGGCCGGCGCGGAGAACGCATACTTCCCGCTGTTCATCCCGGAGAGCTACCTCAAGCGCGAGGCCGAGCACGTCGAGGGCTTCTCGCCGGAGCTGGCGGTGGTCACGCACGGCGGCGGCAAGCAGCTCGCCGAGCCGGTGGTGGTGCGCCCCACCAGCGAGACGGTCATCGGCGAGTTCATGGCCAAGTGGATCGACTCGTACCGCGACCTGCCGCTGCTGCTCAACCAGTGGGCGAACGTGGTCCGGTGGGAGCTGCGCCCGCGGATCTTCCTCCGCACCAGCGAGTTCCTCTGGCAGGAGGGGCACACCGCGCACGCGACCCGTGAGGACGCCCGGGCCTACGCGCGGCGGATCCTGCACGAGGCGTACGAGGACCTGATGGTCAACGTGCTCGGCATCCCGGTCGTGGTCGGCCTGAAGACCGCCCGGGAGCGCTTCGCCGGCGCCACCGCCACGTACACGTGCGAGGGCATGATGGGCGACGGCAAGGCGCTGCAGCTGGGCACCAGCCACGAGCTGGGCCAGAACTTCGCCAAGGCGTTCGACATCAGCTACTCCTCGGCCGAGGGTGGCCGGGAGCACGCGTGGACCACCTCCTGGGGCACGTCCACCCGGATGCTCGGCGGCCTGATCATGTGCCACGGCGACGACAACGGGCTGCGGGTGCCGCCGAAGCTGGCGCCGGTCCAGGCGTACGTGATGATCGTCAAGGACGGCGACGGCGTGAGCCAGGCGGCGGCCAAGCTGTGCGACGCGCTGCGCGACGCCGGGGTGCGGGTGGCGCTCGACGACCGGACCGACACCGCGTTCGGCCGCCGGGCCGTCGACGCCGAGCTGCGCGGCTACCCGGTACGCGTCGAGGTCGGCCCGCGTGACCTGGCCGCCGGCAACGCGGTGGTGGTCCGGCGTACGGACGGTTCGAAGGCCCCGACCCCGGTGGCCGACGTGGTCGGCGCGGTCCTCGCCGCGCTGGAGGCCGACCAGCGGGCGCTGCACGACCAGGCGCTGGAGTTCCGCCGGTCCCGCACCGTCGAGGTGTCGACGCTGGCCGAGGCGATCGAGGCGTCCGCCACCGGCTGGGCGCGGGTGCCGTGGTCGGCGGTCGGCGTCGAGGGCGAGGCCGAGGCGAACGGGCAGGGCGTGACGGTTCGCTGCCTGGTGCGCGCCGACGGCTCGGTGCCGGACTCGGAGGACGAGCCCGACCTGGTGGCGATCCTCGCCCGCGCCTACTGAGGGTGTAAGGAAGGGCCCCTTCTTAACGCATTCTGCATAGGCGGGGGCCCTTGTTAACACGACGGCGGGGGTGAGCGTGCGGTTCGAGCCGGGGCGGCTGATCATGCACCGGAACGTGCGGCATGGCCGGATCGGGTGGGTCCGGTCGGCCCGCGTGGTCTCCGACGACGAGCGCGGCCTGCTGCTCTGGGTGGCGCGGACGGCGCCCGTCGCGCACGAGGTGAACGCCGCCGGCCTGGGCATGCGGGCCGTGCCGTTCGCCGAGTGGGTGACGTCGTCCTACCGGCTCGCGCAGGGCCGGTGGAACGGTCCGCCGGTGCTGAAGTTCCTGCCCACCGGCGCGGCCCACTCGGTCTGGTGGTTCCGCGACGCGCACGGGCGCTTCCAGAACTGGTACGTCAACCTGGAGGAGCCCGGCGTCCGCTGGGACGACGGCGCGGTGGCCGGTGTCGACATGGTCGACCAGGACCTCGACGTGGTGGTGTACCCGGACCTGAGCTGGGAGTGGAAGGACGAGGACGAGTTCGCCGAGCGGCTGGCGTTCCCGGAGCACTACTGGGTGACAGACGAGAAGGCGGTACGCGCCGAGGGTGAGCGGGTGATCCGGATCGCCGAGGCGGGCGCGTTCCCGTTCGACGGCACCTGGTGCGACTTCACCCCGCCCGCGGAATGGGATGTACCGGACGAACTTCCGCCGGGGTGGGACCGCCCGCCGGTGCGCTGAGCGGGTGTCGTCCGTCACGGCCCGACCCGCCGCGGGCGTGGTGTCCGGGTCCGGTGTGAGAGTTCCGGGGCGGATCTGGCAGAATGGTTCGCTGGTATCCGGCGCGCGTCCGGCGCCCTCTAACCCGGGCGCGTCGCCAGTTCACCGAGCAGTCTCCGGCCCAAACCCCACTGTGCCGGTCGGCGCTCACCCGCCACACCGCCCGTACGGGCCGGTGAGATCGCAACAGGAGCGAAACAACTGTGGCCGTAAAGATCCGGCTCCTGCGGATGGGCAAGATCCGCAACCCGCAGTACCGCATCGTCATCGCCGACTCGCGTACCAAGCGTGACGGTCGCGCGATCGAGTTCGTCGGTGTGTACCAGCCGAAGGAAGACCCTTCGGTGATCGAGGTCAAGTCGGAGCGGGTCCAGTACTGGCTCTCGGTCGGCGCCCAGCCGAGCGAGGCCGTGCAGCGCCTGCTGGAGCTGACCGGCGACTGGCAGAAGTTCAAGGGCCTGCCGGCCCCGCCGCCGCTGAAGGTCGCCCCCGAGCGGGCCGACCGCAAGGCGGCGTACGAGGCCGAGGCGAAGGCCGCCGCCGGCGTGGCGGACACCCCGGCCAAGCCGGCCAAGAAGGCCGCCGCCAAGGCGGAGGAGCCGAAGGCCGAGGCCAAGGCCGAGGAGCAGACCGGTGCCGAGTCCGGCGAGCAGGCCTGACATGCCGCTGCGTCCCGCTCTGGAGCACCTGGTCAAGGGCATCGTCGACCACCCGGACGACGTCCGGGTGCGGATGGTCGACTCCCGTCGGGGCAAGCGCCTCGAAGTCCGCGTGCACCCCGAGGACCTCGGCACGGTGATCGGGCGGTCCGGCCGGACCGCCAAGGCGCTGCGCCAGGTGATCGGGTCCATCGGCGGGCGTGGGGTACGCGTCGACATCGTCGACTCGTACTGATGCTTCTCGTCGTCGGCCGGATCGGTAAGCCGCACGGCATCCGCGGTGAGGTCACCGTGGAGGTGCGTACCGACGAGCCCGAAGCACGGTTCGCCCCCGGTTCGGTGTTGACCACCGAGCCGGGGGTCACCCCGTCGGAGCCCGGCGCCTGGCGGGTGCCGCCGACGCTCACCGTCGAGTCGGCCCGCTGGCACCAGGGGCGGCTGCTCGTCGCCTTCGAGGGCGTGCTGGAGCGCAACGTCGCCGAGGCGCTGCGCAACACGCTGCTCGGCGTGGACAGCGCCGACGTCGCCCCGCCGGAGGACCCGGAGGAGTTCCACGACCACCAGTTGGTCGGGCTCGCCGTGGTCACCCGCGACGGCGAGCACGTGGGCGAGGTGGCCCGCATCGACCACGCGCCCGCGTCCGACATGCTGGTGCTGCGGCGGCCCGAGGGGCGTACCGCGCTGGTCCCGTTCGTCAAGGCGATAGTGCCCGAGGTGGATCTGGCCGGCGGTCGCGTCGTCGTCGACCTGCCCGACGGCCTGCTCGATCTCTAGCTCTCGACCTCCGGCTGGAGCCACCGCATGCGCGTCGACATCGTGTCGATCTTCCCTGAGTACTTCGCCCCGCTGGACCTGTCGCTGATCGGCAAGGCCCGCGCGAACGGCACGCTGCGGCTGGCCGTACACGATCTGCGGACCTGGACCCACGACGTGCACCGCACCGTCGACGACACGCCCTACGGCGGCGGTCCCGGCATGGTGATGCGGCCTGAGCCGTGGGGTGAGGCGCTGGACGCGCTGGCGCCCGGCGAGCTGAGCCCGGACGGGCACACGCTGCCCCGGCTGATCGTGCCGTCCCCGGCCGGCGTCCCGTTCACCCAGGCCCTGGCGCACGAGCTGGCCGCCGAGTCGCACCTGCTGTTCGCCTGCGGCCGGTACGAGGGCATCGACCAGCGGGTGCTGGACCACGCGGCGACCCGGATGCCGGTGACCGAGGTCTCCCTGGGTGACTACGTGCTCTTCGGCGGCGAGGTGGCAGTGCTGGTGATCCTGGAGGCGGTCACCCGGCTGCTGCCCGGGGTGCTGGGCAACGCCGGCTCGCTGGACGAGGAGTCACACGCGCACGGGCTGCTGGAGGCCCCGCTCTACACGAAGCCGGCGACCTGGCGCGGGCTGGACGTGCCGGAGGTGCTGCGCTCCGGCGACCACGGCCGGATCGCCCGCTGGCGACGGGACGAGGCGCTGCTGCGCACGGCCGGGCGCCGCCCCGACATGATCGGCGCGCTGGCCCCGGAGACGCTCGACAAGCGGGACTGGGCGACGCTGGACCGGGGCGGATTTTCCCCGCCACCGGGGCATGTGGCAAAGTAGAGGGG
>NZ_JAGPXV010000270.1:0-7626 GCF_018070405.1 Micromonospora sp. D75 | reverse complement strand
GGGCACACCCACGCCCGGCAGGTGTCGAAGCTGCCGGAGGTGCCCGGCAAGCAGCCGACCACGCTGATGGTGGAGGGCTCGACCGGCGGGGCCGGGCTGCGCGGCCTGGAGGGCGAGAAGCCGACGCCGCTGACCATGACGGTGCTCTACTTCGACCAGCAGAAGCTGCTCCAGGCCTACGACGAGATCACCGTGGGCGGGACCGGGCAGTCACAGGTCAACCTGGAGCGGCACGTCATCCGCGACCCGGCCAAGGGCGACCAGGTGCCGGTCACCCCGACCCCGACCCGGGGACCCTCCGAGTCGCCGTCGCCGGGTACGACCACCCTGAGCCCCACCGCCACCCCCACCCGCTGACCGTCCGGGCCTTCTCCGGCCGCCTGCCGCGCGGACGCCCGGTCACCGCGTTTCAGCGACCCGTCCGGCACTGGCATGTCCTGCCGCCGCCTTTGCTCTGCACCCATCGGCGCGGCAGGCACCGGGAGTGACCGCACGGACGGCCGCGCGCCGCGGGCACTCTTCGCCGCACCCCAGCTCAGGGCGATGCTGCGGATGTGGCTGCAGAGCAAAGGCGGCGAGAGGCAATCGCCCGGGTCGCCGGAGACGGTCACTCTCAGCAATCGGGCGAATCTGTCACGTTCCGTGACCACCACGGCCTGCCGCGCCGCCGGGTCGAGCCGGACCAGCCCGGCGCGGTCAGCGCAGCGCGATCGCGGCCAGCGCGGCGTTGACGATGCTGCCCGGCAGCAGGTCGTGCAACTCGTACAGCTCCCGGACGTTGCCGGACTGGCCGAACTCGTCCACGCCGAGCGGCACCGCCGGGGCGCCGACCGCCGAGCCGAGCCAGGCCATCGCGTGCGAGGCCGCGTCGTGCACGGTGACCACCGGCACCCGGTCGGCGAAAGCCGACCGCAGCGCGCCCGGCACGCTCGGCACCGTCGCGGTCCGCACACCTTGACGCAGCGTCCGCTGCCACGCCCGGTAGAGGCGGTCCAGGCTGGTCACGTCCACGACGTGCGCGGCCACGCCCTCCTCCGCCAGCTCCGCGGCGGCGGCGAGCACCTCCGGCAGCACCGCCCCGGAGGCCGCGAGCTGCACGACCGGGGCGTCAGCCAGATCGGGGTACGCCTGGTGCGCGTCAACGAGCCGGTACGCGCCGGCCACCACCTGCCGCCGCAGCACCGCGTCCCCGAGCCGGGTCCGGGCCGCCTCGAACGGGGCCTGGTCGATCGGCCGGGTGCTGAGCCGGAAGTAGTACGCCCCGTCCTCGGCCGGCGCGGCGGTGGCGGCGGGCGCGGCGCCACCGGCGATCTGCCCGAGCGCGTCGCAGAGCAGCCAGTCGAGGCTGCCGGCGTACGCGGGCTCCAGGAACGTCACGCCGGGCAGCTCCAGGCCGACCGACGCGGTGATGGTGGACTGGTGCGCGCCACCCTCCGGGGCCAGCGTGATGCCGGACGGGGTGCCGGCCACCACGAACCGGGAACCGGAGTACGTCCCGTAGAGGAACGCGTCGAGACCGCGCAGCACGAACGGGTCGTAGACGGTGCCCACCGGCAGCAGCGGCTGGCCGGACAGGTCCCACGACAGGCCGAGCTGGCCCAGCAGCAGGAACAGGTTCATCTCCGAGATACCCAGCTCGATGTGCTGCCCGGCGGGGCTCTCCGTCCAGCGCAGCATCCGGTCCTCGGTCCAGGAACGCTGCTCGGTCGGCGCGAACACGCCGGTCTTGTTGATGAACCCGGCCAGGTTGGTCGAGGTGGCCACGTCCGGCGCGGTGGTCACCAGGTAGGGCGCCACCTGCGGATCGCGGGCCAGGTCGACCAGCACCCGGCCGAAGACCTCCTGGGTGGAGACCGGCTTGTTCGCGCGTACCCGCGTGGTTTCCGGAACGGTGACGCCCAGCGCCCGCTCGCGCGGCGCGCGGGACAGCGCCTCCCGGCGCTCGCCGGCCCGGATGCCGGCCGGGGACGCCGGGTCGAGGCGGTCCCACTCGGTCTCCGGGGTCAGGCCCTGCGCGGCGCGCAGCGCGTCGACCTGCTCGGTGCTGAGCAGCGCCGAGTGGTTGCGCGGGTTGCCGGCGATCGGCAGACCCCAGCCCTTGACCGTGTACGCGAACACGACGCTGGGCCGGTCGGTCACCGCGTCGCACTGGGCGTACGCGTCGAGCATCGCCTGCGCGTCGTGGCCGCCCAGGTCGGTGACGAGCGGGCCCAGCTCGTCGTCGCCGATGTCGGCCACGAACGCGGCCACCTCGGCCGGCGCGCCGTCCAGGAACTGCTTGCGCAGCGCCGGGCCGGCCAGCCCGAACAGCGACTGGTACTGCTCGTTGGGCATCCGGTCGATCCAGTCGCGCAGCGCCGCGCCACCCGGCCGGGCGTACGCCTCGGCGAGCTTGCGGCCGTACTTGACCTCCACGACGTGCCAGCCGGCCGCCTCGAACTGGCCGCGCCACTGGTTGATCCGGATGCCGGGGACGACCCGGTCCAGCGACTGCCGGTTGAAGTCGACGAGCCACATCACGTTGCCCAGGCCGGTGGTGGCCGGGTCGGCGACCGCCTCCCAGATGTTGCCCTCGTCCAGCTCGGCGTCGCCGATGATGGCGACGAACCGGGAGTGCGGGCGCGCGCCGAAGTGCGCGTCGACGTAGCGGCGGGTCACGGCGGCGAACAGCGGCGCGGCGGCGCCCAGGCCGACCGAGCCGGTGGAGAAGTCCACCTCGTCCGGGTCCTTGGTCCGCGACGGGTACGACTGGAGGCCGCCGCGCGCCCGCAGCTTCGGCAGGTACGACCGGTCGAGGTTGCCGAGCAGGTACTGGATCGCGTGGAACACCGGCGAGGCGTGCGGCTTCACCGCCACCCGGTCCTCGGCGTCCAGGTGCTGGAACCAGAGCGCGGTCATCGCTGTCACCAGGGAGGCGCTCGACGCCTGGTGGCCGCCGACCTTCACCCCGTCGCCGGTGTCGCGGTCGTGGTTGGCCGCGTCGACGATGCGAGTGGCGAGCCAGAGCACCCGGCGCTGGATCTCGTCGAGGACGTCGAGGTCGTGCTGGTTCACGGTGACTCCATCCGGGCGTCGCCGTTGACGCCCACTGAGTGGGGGTGAGGCGTTAGGAAGGGCCCCTTCCCATGCACCAGGCGTTAAGAAGGGGCCCTTCCTTACAACACGTCAGGCGCCGAGGCGCGCCAGGATCAGCTCGCGGACCGTCTTCGCGTCCGCCTGGCCGCGGGTGGTCTTCATGACCGCGCCGACCAGCGCGCCGGCCGCCGCGACCTTGCCGCTGCGGATCTTGTCGGCCACGTCCGGGTTGGCGGCGATCGCCTCGTCCACGGCCGCGGTGAGCGCGCCGGTGTCCGAGACGACCTCCAGGTTGCGGTTGGTCATGATCTCGGTCGGCGAGCCCTCGCCGGCCACCACGCCCTCCAGCACGGTACGGGCCAGCTTGTCGTTGAGCTTGCCCGCGTCGACAAGGCCCTGCAGCTCGGCGACCTGGGCCGGGGTGGCGCCCACGTCGGCCAGCTCCACGCCGGTCTCGTTGGCGCGGCGGGACAGCTCGCCCAGCCACCACTTGCGGGCCGCCGCGGGGGTCGTGCCGGCGGCCACTGTCGCCTCGATCAGCTCGACCGCGCCGGCGTTGACCACCGACTGCATGTCGAGGTCGGACAGGCCCCACTCCTGCTGGATCCGCTTGCGGCGCAGCCGCGGCAGCTCCGGCAGGGCGGCCTTCAGCTCGGCCACCCACGCGGTGTCCGGGGCGAGCGGCACGAGGTCCGGCTCCGGGAAGTACCGGTAGTCGGTGGCGGTCTCCTTGGACCGGCCCGACGTGGTGTCGCCGGTGTCCTCGTGGAAGTGCCGGGTCTCCTGGGTGATCCGGCCACCCGCCTCCAGCACGGACGCCTGGCGCAGCATCTCCGAGCGCACCGCCCGCTCGACCGAGCGCAGCGAGTTGACGTTCTTGGTCTCGGTGCGGGTGCCCCACTCCTCGCCCGGCCGGTTCAGCGACGTGTTGACGTCGCAGCGCAGCGAGCCCTCCTCCATCCGCACGTCGGAGACGCCGAGCGAGCGGATCACGTCGCGCAGCTCGGCGACGTACGCGCGGGCGACCTCGGGCGCGAGCGCGCCGGGTGCCGGGGATCGGCTTGGTGACGATCTCGACCAGGGGGATGCCGGCCCGGTTGTAGTCGACGAGCGACTCGGTGGCGCCGTGGATGCGGCCGGTGGCGCCGCCGACGTGCAGCGTCTTGCCGGTGTCCTCCTCCAAGTGCACCCGCTCGATGCCGATGCGCACCAGCTCGCCGTTGACCTCGACGTCCAGGTAGCCGTCGAAGCACAGCGGCTCGTCGTACTGGCTGATCTGGAAGTTCTTCGGCATGTCCGGGTAGAAGTAGTTCTTCCGGGCGAACCGGCACCATTCGGCGATCGAGCAGTTCAGCGCGAGCCCGATCCGGATGGTCGCCTCGATGGCGGCCTTGTTCGCCACCGGCAGCGAGCCGGGCAGGCCGAGGCAGACCGGGCAGACCCGGGTGTTCGGCTCGCCGCCGAAGTCGGTCGGGCAGCCGCACCACATCTTGGTGTTCGTGCCCAGCTCGACGTGGGTCTCCAGGCCGATCACCGGTTCGAAGCGCGCGACGACCTCGTCGTACGCGGGCAGTGTCGTCGTCATCTGAGCTCCAGGCGCGATCCGGACAGAACCGTTCCAGCCTAATCGGCTGGCCCGGCCACCCCGCTGCCGGGCTTCGAGATCACCGCGCGGGGCCCGGCGTCACTCGGGTGTGGTGAAGGTGCGGCGACGGTTGTACGCCAGCACGAGCAGGATGCCGCCGATGGAGAAGGCCACGATGCTCAACAGCAGCAGCACGAGCGGCGAGCCCGGTCCGGTGATCGGCAGCCACGCGCCGCTCACCTTCGACGGCGAGGCCGTCGGCAGCGGCGCCGAGGTGCTGCTCTCCGACGGTGTGGCGGCCGGGTCGTCGGGGGTCGGCGTAACAGTCGGGTCGGCCGGGTCGGGCGTCGAGCCGGTCGGGGACGCCGTCGGGGTGCCCGGGTTGCGGGCGGCGACGGTCAGCGACACCTGCTTCGTGGCGCTGGTGCTGTAACCCTTCGCCGCGACCGTGAAGGCGAACGTGCCGGCGCTGCCCGGGGTGCCGCTGAGCTTGCCCTTTCCGTCGAGCGTGAGGCCGTCCGGCAGGGCCCCGGCCGCCAGGGAGAACACGATGTCCGAGTCACCGGCGGCGGTGAACCGGAAGGAGTAGCGCTTGCCGACCGTGGCGGCGGGCGGGTCGCCGGAGGTGAACGCGGCCGCCGCCTCGGCGACCACGATGGTGGCGTCCTGCTCGCCGAAGCGGTCGTTCTTGTCGGTCATCCGCAGCGTGAACGTGTACGTCCCGGCGGTGGTCGGCGCGCCACCGAGCGAAGTCCCCACCACGAGCATCCCCGGCGGCAGACCGCCCGAGACCACCGACAACCGGTACGGCCCGGTGCCGCCGGTGGCCTCGACCGTGTGGATCGCGTACACCCGGCCCAGGTACATGGGCGACCGGGGCTTGCCCGACGTGATGACGACCTTGGGTTCGCGCACCTCGATCGTCGCCGTCTGCTCGTCGAAGAGGTCGTTCTTGTCGGTCATCCGCAACGTGAACGTGTACGTCCCGGCAGTGGTCGGTGAACCCCCGAGCGACGTACCCACCACGAGCATCCCCGGCGGCAGACTGCCCGAGGTCACCGACAGCCGGTACGGCGCGGTGCCACCGGTCGCCTCGACCGTGTGGATCGCGTAGACCTGCCCGATGACCATGACCGACCGGGGTTTGCCCGAGGTGATGGTGACGGCCTCGGTGGCGACGGTGGCCGGTTGCGCGGCGGCCGGCTGCCCGGCGCCCAGCAGCAACGCGACGACCATCGTCAGGGCCATGACCGGGCGAAGTGTCCCCATCGCACATCCAGCTCTCGGTCGGAACCGCTCGCGTCCGCCAGCGGGCCACAGTCCAGTCGATCCAGCAGACTCGCAGTTTATTCGACCAGTGCCAGTGACCCCCGGCAATCCCCTGATCGGTGATCACCGTGTCGGTACGGAGGCGGGCGGGCCGCCTCCGTACCGTCCGGTTCAGATCGTCGGCGGGGTGAGCGTGCCGACGGCGCTCTCCAGCGCGGCGGCGATCCGGTACATCCGGTCGTCCGCCATGGTCGGCGCCATGATCTGGAAGCCCACCGGGAGCCCGTCGGACAGGCCGCACGGCACCGAGATGGCCGGGCCGCCGTACAGGTTCGTCGGGATGGTGAACAGGTCCGCCAGGTACATCTGGTACGGGTCGGCGGTACGCGACCCGAGCGGGAACGCCACGAACGGCGTGGTCGGCGAGATCAGCGCGTCGACCTGCTCGAACGCGCTGGTGAAGTCCCGCGTGATCAGCGTGCGGACCTTCTGCGCCTGGCCGTAGTAGGCGTCGTAGTAGCCCGAGGAGAGCGCATACGTGCCGATCATGATGCGGCGCTTGACCTCGGGGCCGAAGCCAGCCTCGCGGGTCAGCGACATGACCTCCTCAAGCGACCGGTTGCCGTCGTCGCCGACCCGCAGGCCGAACCGGACGCCGTCGAACCGGGCCAGGTTGGAGGAGCACTCGCTCGGCGCGATCAGGTAGTAGGCCGGCAGCGCGTACTTGAAGTGCGGGCAGGAAACCTCGACGATCTCCGCGCCCAGCTTCGCCAGCGCCTCGGCCGCGTCGCGGAACGCGGCCATCACGCCCGGCTCCGCGCCCTCGCCGATGAACTCGGTGACCATGCCGAGCTTCACGCCGGTCAGGTCGCCGGTGGCGCCGAGGCGCGCGGCGGCCACCACGTCCGGCACCGGGGCCGGGATCGACGTGGAGTCGCGCGGGTCGTGACCGCCGATCACCTCGTGCAGCAACGCGGCGTCGAGCACGGTACGCGCGCACGGGCCGGGCGTGTCCAGCGACGAGGAGAACGCCACCAGGCCGTAGCGGGAGGTGCCACCGTAGGTGGGCTTCGCGCCGACGGTGCCGGTGACCGCGCCGGGCTGGCGGATCGAGCCGCCGGTGTCCGAGCCGATCGACAGCGGCGCCTCGTACGCGGCCAGCGCCGCCGCGCTGCCACCGCCGGAGCCGCCCGGGATCCGGTCGGTGTCCCACGGGTTACGGGTCGGCCCGTACGCCGAGTATTCGGTGGAGGAGCCCATGGCGAACTCGTCCATGTTCGTCTTGCCGAGCATCACCGTGCCGGCGGCGCGCAGCCGCTCGACGATGGTCGAGTCGTACGGCGGGCGCCAGCCCTCCAGGATCTTCGACCCGACCGTGGTCGGTACGCCCTTGGTGGTGAGCACGTCCTTCACCGCGACCGGCACACCGGCCAGCGGGCCGAGTTCGTCACCGGCGGCGCGGCGCTCGTCCACGGCACGCGCGGCGGCCAGCGCCCCCTCGGTGTCGACGTGCAGGAACGCGTGCACCCGGTCGTCGACGGCGCCGATGCGGTCCAGGTGGGCCTGGGTGACCTCGACGGCGGAGGTCTCGCCGCTCGCCACCAGCCCGGCTATCTCAACAGCGCTCTGCTTGGTCAAGTCGCTCTTGCCGGCACTCCGCTTCGCTCCGTGCCGTCATGAGCGAATTGACCAAGCTG
>NZ_JAGPXV010000027.1:0-20604 GCF_018070405.1 Micromonospora sp. D75 | reverse complement strand
TCCCCACCCACGCGGACGCCCCCTGCCTGGAGCTCACGCTGCGGTCGCTGCGGCGTCAGACGCTGGACCCGGACCGCTTCGAGGTCATCGTCGTCCGCGACGGCGGGGACGGCAGCCAGTACTCCGGCATCGCCGACGCCGGCAAGGGGCTGCGCCTGCACTTCGTCGAACGGCCCGAGCGCGGCGGCCGGGCGGCGGCCCGCAACGAGGCCGCGCGCCGGGCGACCGCGCCGCTGCTGTTGTTCCTCGACGCCGACTCGTACGCCACGCCGGACCTGCTGCGCCGCCACCTCGACCACCACCGCGACCCGTCCGCGCCGGCGGTGCTGATGGGCCGGCGCGACGAGACCGGCATCGAGCACGTGCACGCGGCGCTGGCCGACCAGCCGACCATGCCCGTACCCCGGCTGCGTGGGCGCGGCGGCGGCGACATGCGGTTCGGGACCGAGGAGGGACCGTCCGGCGACGACTGGCTGCTGGCCGGGTGGCTGTTCTGCTTCACCCACAACGCCTCGGTGCGCCGGGACGTGTTCGAGGCGGTCGGCGGCTTCGACGAGGGCTTCGGCCTGCGCTGGGGCCTGGAGGACATGGAGCTCTTCTACCGGGTGCACGCGCACCTCGGCGTACTCAACCGCAACTTCGCCTACGACGATCTGGCCGCCGTCTACCACCTGCCGCACCACCGCAACGTCATCCAGAACTGGAACGACTTCATGGACAACCTGGATCGGGTCGCGCTCAAGTACCCGGTCGTGGAGTGGGAGTTCGCCGGGCCGGTGGACGTGGCCCGCGCGGCCGAGCGGGTGGTGCACTACCGCCGGGCGATGGACGACTGCGTACGCCGCTCCTGGTGCCGGATCGGGCCGGCGGTGCAGCGGCTCGCCGGTCGCCTGCCCGGCGACCGGGTGCTGTGGGTCGGCACCGGCAGCGCCGAGGCCGGGCTGCCCGACGGCGCGCTGACCTACGACTACGGGGCGCCGGCCGGTCCGGCCAACTTCCACCTGGTCGGGATCAGGCCACCGGTCGCCGCGGACAGCCTGGACGCCGTGGTCAGCGTCGACTTCTGGCGGTACCTCTACTGGGAGGACCTGTGCCAGTTCGTCAACGTCGCCGGTGCCCTCGCCGACGAGGTGCACCTGGTCTCCACCGGCGCGGAGCTCTCGGCGCGGTTCGACCCGGACCCGGCGAGCCTGGGCTACCTCGGCCGGGTCATGGGCGCCGCGTTCGAGACCACCCTGACCGAGGTCGACGGCCTCGGCACGGTGCTGCGGCTGCGCCCGCACCACCGTGCCGCCGTCGCGGCCGGCTGACCGGGAACGACAACGCCGATGCCAGTGATCGAGGCCAGTGGCCTGACCAAGCGGTTCCGGATCGCCGACAAGCAGCCGGGCCTGCGCGGCTCGCTGCGCCATCTCGTACGGCCACGACACGTCGAGCACGTGGCGGTCGACGGCGTCGACCTGTCGATCTCCTCCGGCGAGGCGGTCGCGTACGTCGGGCCCAACGGCGCCGGGAAGTCGACGACGGTCAAGCTGCTCACCGGCATCCTGCACCCCACCGCCGGGCGGGTACGCGT
The DNA here is from genome assembly GCF_018070405.1 of Micromonospora sp. D75. NCBI lineage: Bacteria > Bacillati > Actinomycetota > Actinomycetes > Micromonosporales > Micromonosporaceae > Micromonospora > Micromonospora sp. D75. The sequence goes on along the minus strand of NZ_JAGPXV010000027.1, from coordinate 19,028 downwards.
CTGCGGCCTCGACCCGCACCGCGACCGGCACGCCAACGCCCGCAACATCGGCGTGCTGTTCGGCCAGCGCAGCCAGCTCTGGTGGGACCTGCAGGTCCGCGACTCCCTCGCGCTGCTGCGCGACATCCACCGCATCCCCCGGGCCCGGTACGCGGCACGCCTGGAGGAGTTCGACGCGCTGCTCGGGCTCGGCCGGCTGCTGCCGGTGGTCGCCCGGCAGCTCTCGCTCGGCCAGCGGATGCGAGCCGACCTGGCCGCCGCGCTGCTGCACGCACCGCCCGTGGTGTTCCTCGACGAGCCGACCATCGGGCTGGACATCGTCGCCCGGCAGGCCGTCCGGGACTTCCTGCGGGCCCAGCGCGCGAGCGGGACCACGGTGCTGATGACCACGCACGACATCGGTGACATCGAGCAGGTCTGCCGCCGGCTCGTGATCATCGACGGGGGCCGGATCATCTTCGACGGCTCGATCGACGCCGTCCGCCGGCTGGTCGCCGACCAGCGGACCGTGCACCTGACGCTCGGCGCCGACTGGCACGGCGACCTCGACGCCGACCTGCCGGGCGTCCGGCTGGTCCACGACGGGTCGGCACGGCAGATCGCCGTCACGTTCGACCACGGCGCGTACGGCGCGGGCGAGATCGTCTCGGTGGTCGCCCGTCAGGCGCCGGTGGTGGACATCCGGATCGACGAGCCGTCCATCGAGGACGTGGTGCGCCGGGCGTACGCCGGCGAGCTGAGCCCGTCGGTGCCGGCATGAGGGCGTACCTGACGCTGGCGCGGATGTCCTGGTCGACGCTGCTGATCTACCGGGGCGAGTTCCTCCTCCAGCTCACCGGGGTCGTGGTGCAGACAGTGGCGCTGTTCGCGGTCTGGCAGGCGGTCTTCGCCGGCGCGGCCGGCGGCGAGGTGGGCGGGTTGTCCTGGGAGCAGATGAAGGGCTACCTGGTCGTGGCGTTCCTGACCGGGGCGCTGCTGTCGAGCTTCACCGACGCGCAGATCGCCGGCCCGGTGCTGCACGGCACCGTGGCGCTCGACCTGGTCCGGCCGATCGACTACCAGCTCTCGCGTTTCGCGCTGTCACTCGGATACGTCGTCGGTGAGGTGCTGACGGTGGCGGTGATGGCGGCGACGCTGGTGTCGGCGTTCGGCGGCGCCGCGCTGCCCGCCGCCGGGCAGGCCGGGCTGTTCCTGCTCAGCCTGCTGGCGGTGGTGCCGCTGAAGTTCGGCCTGGTCTACCTCGTCGGGCTGCTGTGCTTCTGGACCGGCAACTTCCACGGGCTGAGCCTGTCCCGGGTGGCGGTCACCAACATCCTCTCCGGGGCGCTGGTGCCGATCGCGTTGTTCCCCGGCTGGCTCCAGGTCGTCTGCCAGCTCTCCCCGTTCCCCGGCATCGTCTCCACCCCGGCGCTGATCTACCTGGGGCAGGTACGGGGCGCCGAGGCGGTGACGCTGATCGGCGTACAACTGCTCTGGGTTCTGGTGTTGTGGGGCGCGGCCCGGCTGCTGTGGTCCGCGGGCGTGCGGCGGCTGACCGCGCACGGCGGGTGACCGGCCGATGATGCACGAGGCACGGATCTACCGCCGGCTCCTCGGCGCGCATCTGCGGGCGGTGCTCGAGTACCGCGCCGACGCGCTCCTGACCATCGGGGCGACGGTGCTCGGTCAGCTCGCCGGGCTGGTCTTCGTGGTGATGGTGTTCCGGCAGGTGACCGCGCTCGGCGGGTGGACCCGCTGGGAGGTGCTGTACGTCTGCGCCATGGTGATGCTCGCCGAGGGCGTCGGCTCCCTGCTGTTCGAGGGGACCTGGCATCTCGGCGGCCTGGTCAACCTCGGCCTGCTGGACTACCTGCTGGTCCGGCCCTACCCGGTGGTGCTCCAGGTCACCGGCAACGCGGTCGGGTTCAACGGCCTCGGCAACGTCGGTTTCGGCGCGGCGCTGCTCGGCGCCGCGGCCGTCCACCTCGACCTGGCCTGGACGCCGCTGACGGTGCTCTGGGCGGTGGTGCTGCTCGCCAGCGGAGTCCTGGTCAAGCTGGCGGTCAACCTGGCCACCAACGCTGTCGTCTTCTGGCTGCTGAGCCCGTCCAGCTCGCTCGCGGCGAGCGTGCACACCCTGGGCGACCTGGCCCGCTATCCGCTGACCCTGTACGGCACCGGCCTGCGCTCGCTGCTGACGCTCGTACCCGTCGCGTTCGTCGGCTACTTCCCGACGGCCGCGCTGCTGGACAAGGGCGCCTCGACCACTGCGGGCGCGCTCACCCCGGTCGTCGCGGCGGCCTGCGCGGCCGGGGCGTGGGCGATCTTCCGGGCCGGGTTGCGCCGGTACGAGAGCGCGGGCAGCTGAGATGGCAGCCACGCGGGCCGGCGTCACCGGCCGGTACCTGGCGGCGGTGCGGGACGACACCGGGCAGCCGACGGCGTACCTGCCGCCGTGCGGCAAGCGGTACCCGGGCGCGACCCGCCGGCCGCTGCGGTGGCCCGGCCCGGGGTCCGCGTTGACCGGCGCCCCGCCGGACACGCGCACGCCGTCGCGGCTGCTGCCCGGCTGGCACACGCTGCGCCGGTCGGTGCCCTCCGGCGGGGCGTTCCACCCCAACGAGATCTACCTCGCCTGGGCCGGCTCCCCCGACCTCGCGGCCGGCGTCTACCACTACGACCCGCCGCACCACTGCCTGGAACTGCTGCGCCCGGGCAGCCCGGCCGCCCGGCTCGACCGGCTCCTCGGGGTCGCGGCGGCGCCCCGGCACGCGCTGCTGCTGACCCACCGGCCGTGGAAGAACACCAGCAAGTACGGGGCGTTCGGCTACCGGCTGGGCATCGTCGACTCCGGTGTCCTGCTGGCCCAGCTGCTCACGTCGCCGGTGGACGCGACACCGCGCCTGGACCTCGATCCGGCGCTCGCCGGTGAGCTGCTCGGACTCGACGCCGAACTGGAGGCCACCTACGCGGCGATCGAGTTCCCCGCGTACGCGGACGTCCCCGGGACACCGCTTGCGTCCGGCGGGCCGCCCCCGGCGACCGGGCTGGACCACGACCGGCTCGGCCACGACGCCGCCCACCCGAGCGCGGTGGCGCTGCACCGGGCAAGGTACGACCGGCCCGCCGACGCCGACCCTCCCTCGGCCGACCGTCTTCCGGCCGACGGCGGCCCGGCCCGGCGCCTCCCGGCGGACCGCCTTCCGGTGGGTCCGGCGGCGGGCCGGGCGCTGGACCTGCCGCCGGCCCGGCCGCTCGACCTGGTCGCGGCAGCCGCCCGCCGCGCCTCCGCCGCGAACCTCGGCCCGGGGCTGACCGCCGGGCAGGTCGCCGACATCCTGGCCTGCGCCGCCGGCCGGGCCAGTTCGCCGGCCCTGGCGGCGCTGGCCCGGCAGCCGCTGTACCCGGAGATCTGGTGCCTCGCCCGGGCCGTCGACGGCATCCCGGCGGACGCGTACCGCTACCAGCCGCACCACCACCGGCTGGTGCCGACCGGGCCGCCGGGAGCGGCCGACGACGCGGCGGCGTACCCGCACCGGGTCGACCGCCGGATGGTCACCCGCGGCGCGACCCTCTACCTGGTGCACGCCGGGAGCCGGCCCGTCGACCAGCTCTCCCCGGCCTCGTTCCACCGGCTGCACCTGCTCGCCGGTGTGGCCCTTCACCTGGCCGGGCTCGCCGCCACCGCGACCGGCGCGGCGAGCCGGGCGCTGGGCGGCCTCACCGCCGACGCGGTCGCCGCCCGGCTCGGCCTGCCGGACGGGGCGTCCCCGCTGACACAACTGCTGGTCGGCACGCCCGCGCCGCGTCCCGGGGCGCTGGCGGCCCATCTCACCGAAGGGAACCCTCATGGCTGAACAGGACGTTCCGGCGCTCGTCGGCACCCCCACGCCGGACGCGGTGCTCGCGGCGGTCGCCGAGCACGGCGCGGTGCTGCTGCGCGGCGGGTGGCGGCACGAGGACTACGTCGCGCTCGGCGACGCGCTGATGACCGCGTCGCCGTACCAGGGCTGGTTCCACGACGAGCGGGACGTGATCGGCGGTGACCCGACGACGACCACAGTCACCCGGGGAACGCAGGGCATGCCGCTGCACCGGGAGGCGTCGTACGCGCCCGGCGCCCCGGACCTGCTGATGTTCCGGTGCGAGCGGCCCGCCGCCGACGGCGGGGCCACGACGCTGTGCGACGGTCTCGCGCTGCTGTCCGCCCTGCCCGCCACGGTCCGCGCCGCCTGCGAGGAACTGACGCTGCGCTGGGAGAGCGAGCTGCCCACACCGGTGTGGCAGCGGATGTGCGGCACGACCGACCCGGCGGCGGCGGAGCGGATGCTGCGGCAGTGGGAGCCGTACCTGCGGCCGTGGGAGTCGATCCACATCGACGTGGACGAGGACGCGATGACTGTCGGCTTCGGCACCCGGTGCACGCCACCGACCCTCTTCGAAGGTGTGCCGGCGTTCTGCAACTCGCTGTTCATCAGCCGCCCGCAGCCCGGCGAGTACCACGACCGGCGGCTGCGGGTGCGCTCCGGTACCGGCGCGCCGGTGCCCGAGGACCTCGTGGCCACCGCCGCGGACGTCGCCGCGCGGCTGACGGTGGCGGTGCCGTGGCGGTCCGGTGACGTGCTGGTCGTGGACAACTCCCGGTACCTGCACGGCCGGCAGGCGTTCACCGACGCCGGACGCGCGGTCGCGGTGCGGATGGGACACCTGCGGAAGGAGGAGGCCGCGTGAGGGTCAAGCTCCGCGACGACCTGATGTACGTGCCGGTCGACGACGGCGTGTACCTGGAGACGGGACTCGCCGGCACGCACCTGGCGGGCGCGTCGGCGTACGGCCTCGTGCAGCGGCTCGCCCCGCATCTGGACGGCACCCGCACGGTGGAGGCCCTGACCGCGGGTCTGCCCCCGGCGCAGCGGCAGCTCGTCACCGACCTGGTCCGGATGCTGGTGCGGCGGGGCATCGCCCGCGACCTCGACAGCGAGCCGCCACACACGTTGCGGGACTGGGAACTCGACACCTACCGGGACTCGATCGCGTTCGCCGAGCACGTCAGCGACGCGCCGCTGAGCCGCTTCGAGGCGTTCCGCGACGGGCGGGTGCTGCTCGTCGGCGCCGGCGCCGGCATGCTCGCGCTCGTCCAGACGCTGTTCGAACTCGGGCTGCGTACGGCCTCGCTGGTCGAGACCACCGAGACCGGCACCGAACGCGACGGCTTCCGGCGGATCGTGCAGCGCCGTCGAGCAGAGGATCCGACGACCGGGCTGACGCTGCTGGACGCGGCCGCCGCCCTCGACACCGACGAGGGGCTCGCCGGCCTGCTGACGGGGTACGACGCGGTGCTGCACTGCGCCGCGCGTCCGATGGCCGGGCGGGCGACGCGGCTGAACCGGGCGGCCCGGGCGATCGGGGTGCCGGTCCTGCACGCGGTGCCCGGCGGCGCGGAGGCGTGGATCGGCCCGACCGGCGGCGGCATCACCGGCGGCTGCTGGGAGTGCGGCCTGCTCAGCCGGCAGGGCGCCGGGCTCCCCCCGGGTGACGCCGACGAGCCCGACACGACGTCCGAGTGGCTGTCGGCGCCGGTCTGCGGCCTGATCGGCGCGGCGCTCGGGTTCGCGTACCTGCGCCACCGGGTGGGAGCGGAGAGCACCGCCACGAACCGGATGACCCGCGTGGACCTGGAAACCGCTGTGACCAGCGAGCATCTGCTCGACGTGCACCCCCGCTGCCGCTCCTGCCGGCCCCCGGCCCCGTACGCCGATCTCGCCGCGCACGTCGACGCGATGGCCGCCCGCACGCCGGTGGGCGTCGAGGAGTTCGTCGCCCGGATGCCGTTCCTGGTCGACGCGCGGCTGGGCCCGCTGCTGGCCATCGACACCGGCGCCCACTCGCAGATCTCGGTCAGCTGCGTCGAGGCGACGGTCGTGGACCTGGCCGGCGGCGCACCGCGGCTGCTCACCGCCGTCGGCGCAAGCCGGGAGCAGGCGCTGCTGCGCGCCGCCACGGCGGCACTGGAGACGCTCGCGGCCCGGGCCTGCGCCGGCGACACCGCCACGGTGTGGTGGGACACCGCGCGTGGCGCTGTCGTCGACGCACGGCCGGACGGCGTAGTGATCGCCGGCGGTCACACCTGGGCGGAGGCGCGCGGCCGGGCGATCCTGAAACTGCGACGCGCGGCCGCGACCCCACCGGAGGTCGCCGACGGTGGGCCGCCCGGCGGCTGGCTCGACCGGGCGCGGTGGCCGGAGCCGACCCGCGTCATGGCACACGAGCTGGCCCTCCTCGGCCACGAGCCGCGGGCGTGGCACGACGGATCGAGCACCCCGACCGTGTTCGTCGCCGTCGGCGGCGGATGGGTCGCCCGCAGCTGCGCCACCGACACGGACACCGCCCTGGCGAACGCGATGCAGGCGGCGGTCGCCGTCCTGACCGGACGCCGCCCGGACGGCGCCGAGATCGGGCCGGACGTGGGCGGCCACGACTGGGACACGGCGCTGCCGCCGCTGCTGCGCGAGCTGGCACGGGACGGACGGTCGCTGCTGGTGCGGCCCGCCGACTCGCTGCCCGGGGCGCAGCGGGTGATGCCGTTCATGATCAGGGCGGCGTGGTCGCCACGAGCGGGGAGCAGCGCATGACCGACGTCACGACCACACCGGCCGTCCCCGCCCCGTCCGACGTGGCGCCGCGTCCCGGCCTGCGGATCCTCGGCGTCGGCGCCCTGCGCCGGGCGGTGGAACAGGCGCTGGGCGCCGCCCCGGTCACCGACGTCGACGTCTTCGTCGTCGATGGGCCACCGGAGGACGTCGACGTGGCCGCCCGGGCTGCCGCCGACGCCGGCCGGTCCTTCCTGCCGGTGTACACCACGCCGCGCGGCGTACGGATCGGCCCGTTCGTCACACCCGGCCGGCCGGGCTGCCACCACTGCCTCCAGGTGCGGCAACGCCGGGCGCGGACCACCGGGACACCGCACCGGTCCGCGCTGTGGCAGGGGCTCTACGACGGCACCGTGCAGCCCGCCCGGCCCGTCCTCGGCCCGCCGGTACGCGCCGCGGTCGCCGCGCTCGTGGCCGACGAGCTGCGCCGGGTCGCGCAGGGCGGCGACGGCCGGTGCGCGGAAGCGGTGCTGGAGGTCGCCACGGCCTCGATGGCCGTCAAGCGGCACCGGTTCGTCCCCGAACCCGGCTGCCCGGTGTGCGGCCCGTTGCCGGATGACGGCCCGGCCGCCAGCACCTTCACGCTGACGTCCCGGCCGAAGCGGGCACCGGACGACTACCGGGCCCGCAGCCTTCCCGACGAGCACCTAGCCCTGCTGGCAGCGCTGCACGACGAGGAGACCGGGCTGCTGTCGTCGATCACCGTCCACCACAACCATCCGATGGTCCTCGCCGGCGCGATCGGTGGCCCGTTGTGCTGTGGTGAACTGGCCGGCTACGGCCGGACCTTCACCTACCCGGCGAGCGTGGCCGTCGCCGTCGCCGAGGCGCTGGAACGGCTCGGCGGCAACGTGCCACGCGCCCGCCGTACCGTCACCCGCGCCTCGTTCCGCGAGCTCGGACCGCGGCGGGCCGTCGAGCCGACGGAGTTCGGGCTGCCGCCCGCGCCGCCCGACGACCACGCGGTCGCATACGACCCGGACCGGCCCGTGGAATGGGTGTACGCCTACTCGTTCCGGCGCGACGGCCCGGTGCTGGTGCCGGAGACCTTCGCCTACTACGGCTCGCACGGCACGGGTTTCGGTCCGGAGTGCTCAAACGGCTGCGCGCTGGGCGCGAACCTCGAAGAGGCGATCCTGCACGGCATCTTCGAAGTCGCCGAACGGGACGCCTTCCTGTCCACCTGGTACGCCCGGCTACCGGTGCCGCGCGTGGACCCGATGACCAGCGCCGACCCGATGACCCGCGTGCTCGTCGACTGGATCCAGCGCACCACCGGCAGCCGCCTGGACGTCTTCGACATCACCATGCCCGAAGGCGTCCCGGCGGTCTGGCTGATGCTCGTCGACGACGAGGTGCGGCCGGGACGTCCCCGGGCGTTCTGCGGCGCCGGGGCGCACCTGGACCCGGAGCGCGCCCTGTGGTCCGCGCTGGTGGAACTCGCCAGCGTCGCCGAGGCCACCCGGGAGATGGTCGCCGAGGACACCACCGCCCCCGGCCTGGTCGCCGACTCCGACCTGGTCCGGACCATGGAGGACCACCTGCTGGCGGCGGCCGACCCGGACGCCTGGCCGCGCTTCGCGTTCCTGTACGAGCGCGACGAGATCCGGTCCATGGCGGAGGCGTTCCCACCGGCGGCGCGCTACCGCCCGGCCGCGGACCTGCTCGACGACCTGCGGCACGTGACCGGACGCTACCTCGACGAGGGCCTGGACGTGGTGGTCGTCGACCAGACCGCCCGCGAGCAGGAGGCCGTCGGCCTCACCAGCGTGAAGGTGCTGATCCCGGGGCTGCTGCCGATGACGTTCGGTCACCGCAACCGGCGCGTCGACCTGCCCCGGCTGCGCGAGCTGCCGGTCCGGCTCGGACACCGGGCCGAACCGCTCGCCCCGGAGGAGATCAACCCGTATCCGCACCCGTTCCCGTGACCGTCCCATGTGCGCGGAGGCGTCGGAGAGTGATGAGGATCGCTCACCGCGCGCGAGAGGATCCGGCACAGTAGGTTGGCAGGGTGACTGGACGGTTCCGGTTGCCGATCGACGTCAGCACCCTCCCGGTGGCCCGCGATCGGTATCCGGCCAGGCCGTCGTCGGCGAGCTGGTGCCGGCGCCCGGCCGGCCGTCCGGTCGCTCCTGACCACCGCTCGACGCCGCCACCGCTGCCGGCGTGCCTCACCCTGCATGGACGGAGATCGACGTGACCACTCTGCGGGTCGGCGCGCAGCCCGCCACCGCGACGGACCGGCTCCACCGGCCCACTCTCACCTCCCGCCCGGCCCCGCCGTCGCCGGCCGGGGCCGGGCCCCGGACCCGGCGCATCCTGATGCTGTCGTGGGAGTACCCGCCGGTGCTCGTCGGCGGGCTCGGCCGCCACGTCCACGCGCTGTCCGTGGCGCTGGCCGCCGCCGGGCACGAGGTCACGGTCGTCACCCGCCACGCCGAGGGCGCTCCCCTGGAGGAGTACGCCGACGGCGTCCGTATCGTCCGCGCCGCCGAGGACCCGGTCACCTTCCCCCTGGCCACCGGGTCACTGCTGGCCTGGACGATGGCGTTCAACCACACGCTGACGCGGGCCGCGCTGCGCGCCGCCTCGTCCGGCGCCTACGACGTGATCCACGCCCACGACTGGCTCGTCGCGCACACCGCGATGACGCTGCGCGAGCACCTGGACGTGCCGCTCGTGACCACCATCCACGCCACCGAGGCGGGCCGGCACCAGGGCTGGCTGCCGGAGGAGATGAACCGCACCATCCACGGCGTCGAGCACTGGCTCGCCGGCGAGTCCGGGCGCGTGATCGTGTGCTCCGGCTACATGCGCGACGAGGTGGGCGCGCTGTTCGGCGTGGACGCCGCCCGCGTCGACGTGGTGCCCAACGGCGTCGAGCCGCACCGCTGGCGGGTGCCCGCGTCGGCGGTCGCCGCCGCCCGGGCGCGGTTCGCCGCCGACGGCCCGCTGGTCACGTTCGCCGGCCGCCTGGTGTACGAGAAGGGCGTACAGCACCTGCTGGCCGGGCTGCCCCGGCTGCGCGACCGGCACCCCGGCCTGCGCGCGGTGATCGTCGGCGACGGGCCGTACCGGGCGGACCTGGAGGCCGAGGTGCACCGCCTCGGGCTGGGCGGCACCGTCAGCATGCCCGGCTTCCTCGGCGGCACCGACCTGCCCGCCGTGATGGCCGCCTCGGACTGCTTCGCGGTGCCCAGCATCTACGAGCCGTTCGGCATGGTGGCGCTGGAGGGGGCCGCCGCGGGCGCGCCGCTGGCGGTGGCCCGCACCGGCGGCCTGGCCGAGATCGTCGAGCCGGGCGTCACCGGGATGACGTTCGCCCCGCACGACCCGGACGGGCTCGCCGAGGCGGTGCACGCGCTGCTGTCGGACCGGGACCGGGCCCGCGTGCTCGCCCGGCGGGCCCGCGCCATGGTCCACGAGCGGTACGGCTGGGCGGCCATCGCGTCCCGCACGGCTGCCGCGTACGCCGCCGCGATCGCCGGCGACCCGTCGTTCACCGCCGCCCGCGCCCAGCACCGCATGACACACGGCCGGCCCACGCCGCGCGTCCCCGAGGGCAACCTCCTCACCGCCGCCGGCCTGCGGTAAAGGAAGGGCCCCCTGTTAACGCCTGCGGTAGAGGAAGGGCCCCTTCTTAACGCCCCGCACCCCCGCGCACGCGACGAAGGCCGCCGACCCTGCTCGGGTCGGCGGCCTTCGTCGTCCGCGTGTTAAAAGGGGGCCCCTCCTCTACCGGAGGCGTTAAGAAGGGGCCCTTCCTTGCACGCTCAGCGCTTGTCGGCGGGGACGTACTCCCGCTCGGTGGCGCCGGTGTAGATCTGCCGCGGGCGACCGATCTTGGTCTCCGGGTCGTTGATCATCTCGCGCCACTGTGCGATCCAGCCGGGCAGGCGGCCCAGCGCGAACAGCACCGTGAACATCTTCGTCGGGAAGCCCATGGCCTTGTAGATCAGACCGGTGTAGAAGTCCACGTTCGGGTAGAGCCGGCGGGACACGAAGAAGTCGTCGGCGAGCGCGATCTCCTCCAGCTGCACCGCGAGGTCGAGCAGCGGGTCCGGCTTGGACATCCGGCCGAGCACGTCCTGGGCGGCCTTCTTCACGATGGCGGCACGCGGGTCGTAGTTCTTGTAGACCCGGTGCCCGAAGCCCATCAGCTTCACGCCGTCCTGCTTGTCCTTCACCTTCTGCACGAAGGAGCGGACGTCGCCGCCGTCGGCCTGGATCTTCTGGAGCATCTCCAGCACGGCCTGGTTGGCGCCGCCGTGCAGCGGGCCGAACAGCGCGTTCACGCCGGCCGAGACCGAGGCGAACAGGTTGGCGTTGCTGGAGCCGACCAGCCGCACGGTGGAGGTGGAGCAGTTCTGCTCGTGGTCGGCGTGCAGGATGAACAGCATGTCCAGCACCCGGGCCACCACCGGGTCGACCTCGTACGGCTCGGCCGGCACGCCGAACGTCATCCGCAGGAAGTTCTCGACGTAGCCGAGCGAGTTGTCCGGGTACAGCAGCGGCTGCCCGATCGACTTCTTGTACGCGTACGAGGCGATGGTCGGGACCTTCGCCATCAGCCGCACCGTGGACATCTCCACGTGCTCGGAGTCGAACGGGTCCAGGCTGTCCTGGTAGAAGGTGGAGATGGCGCTGACGGCCGAGGAGAGCACGGCCATCGGGTGCGCGTCACGGGGGAAGCCGTCGAAGAACCGGCGCATCTCCTCGTGCAGCAGCGAGTGCCGCCGGATCCGCTCGCTGAACTCCGACAGCTGCGCCTGGGTCGGCAGCTCGCCGTAGATCAGCAGGTAGGAGACCTCCAGGAAGGAGGACTTCTCGGCCAACTGGTCGATCGGGTAACCCCGGTACCGCAGGATGCCGGCATCACCATCGATGTAGGTGATGGCGGACGAGCAGGACGCGGTGTTCACGAAACCGGGGTCGTACGTGGTCATCCCGGTTTCCTTGAGCAGCTTGCTCACCCCGATCCCGGCGGGGCCCTCAACCGCGGACTGCACCGGCATCGACAGCTGCCCACCGGGGTGGTCGAGCTTGACTTCCGTCATCTGTTCCTCGCTTCGCCGGCAAGATCTTCGTTGAATTGCCTTCGCTTCTACCGTAATCACGGCGCGGAGAACACCGCTCGTCATGGTTTCGGGGTGAGGTGTGCGTCACCTGTTTCCCGGCCAGGCCGTCCGGAAACCGGTTGGGAGCGCGACCATGGGCGCCGGCCGGGGGCCCGTCACGACAGCGTGAGCCGCCGCAGCGCCCCGTCGTCGCCGACCCGGTAGAGGTCGAGCCGGTTGGCGCCGGCGGCGAAGAGCCGGTCGTCGGGGAGGAACGCCGCGAACCGCCGGCCACCGGCGTCCGGGGGCACTACCGGCGCCACCGCCCCGACCGTGCCGTTCACCGCGACGGCGAGCCGTGTCCCGTCGGGCACGTCGTCCGGGACCGTCCCCCAGACCAGCGCCGGCAGGCCGCCGCGCGCCGGGTCGACCGCGTCGAACGCGTCCCGGTTCGCCACCGTGGCGGACCCGCCCACCGGCACGTTCCCGACCCGGGTCCCGACGAGCGGATCAGCGGCCGGCGGCGGGAGCGGGGCGGGCACCCCGCCGGTGATCGTCACCGGCTGGCCGGGGCGGTCGTAGAAGCGTTTGTCGGCTCGCTCGCGCGGAGCCGCCTTGGCCGACCGGCCGTCCATCTGCCAGGGCACCCGCATGTGGGTCTCGTCGGCGATCGTGGGCAGCAGGTCCACGTGCTCCCAGTTGCGGTCGTCCACCCGGCCGGCGCGCTGGCCGGGTTCCTTGACGAACATCGGCACCCAGGCCACCTCGTTGGCGGCGTGCTCGATGGCGTCCATCCCCCGCCCCTGCCAGTCCCGCCGGAAGCTCACCCCGTGGTCGGCGGTGACCACCACCAGCGCCTTGTCGTAGAGACCGGTGGCGCGCAGCGTCCGCAGCGTCTCGCCGATCAGCCGGTCGGTGTAGCCGAGCTGGGCCAGGTGCCGGGCGCGGGCCAGGTCGACCCAGCCGGTCCCGTCGTTGGGCAGGTCCTCCGGTGCGGCGTAGTGCGCCCCGGACGGCAGGTACGCCCACGGCGAGTGCGGCATCAGCAGGTGCAGGAAGTGCAGCGTGGGCCGGGGGTCGGGGCGCAGCCCGGCCAGGAACGAGGTGAACCGGGCCGGCTGGTTGTCGTCGAGGGTGTCCCAGCGGAACTTGGGGTCGTCCGGCACCGGCTCGGCGGCGTCCAGCCCGGCCTCGGCGGCGGTCCGCTCGCGGTAGGAGTCCTCCGGGTCGACGCGGCTGTCCACCGGCGCGGCGATCCGGCCCATCAGCTTGCCGCTCTCCCGGACCAGCACCCCGAGCCCCTGCTCCGGCGTGGTGGCCTGCTCGCAGCGGCTGGGCGGGCAGAGCCGGGTGATGCTCTCCTCGGCCTTGATCCGGTAGAGGCCCCCGAGCGCGGTGAACAGGTTGTCCGGGTACTGCGAGTAGTGCGGCGCCGCGCCCTGCTCCGGGTAGCGCCCGGTGAGCATCGCCGGCAGCGCGTAGGGCGTCCAGCCGCTGACGCCGGTCGCGTTGGGGTACCACGTCGACCCGGCCGCGAGCGCGGCGAAGTTCGGGTAGCGCTCGGCGTCGATGCGTCCGTCCGGGCCGAGCAGGGAGACCAGCGGCAGCTCGTCCAGCACGATCATGACCACCGGCGGATGCGCGCCCGCGCCGGCGATCCCGGCCGCGCCGCCCTCGCCGCGCGGCAGCACCACCGCCGAGGCGGGCGAGGCGAACAGGAACAACCCGACGAACACCAGCGGCCCGGCGGCGGCCACCCGCAGCACCCGCCGGGGCGCCCGCCACCGCCGGTGCGCGGCCGCCCCGGCGGCTCCGGCCACACCGGCGGCGACGAGCAGGGGTACGCCCCGAAGCGGCGTGACGTGCCGGCCGACCTGGACGGCCAGCGCGGCGAGCAGCAGGCCTACGAAGGTGGTGTGCACGGCGGCCCGGATAAGGCGTCCGGCGGGCACTGCCAGCGCGCCGAGCAGCGCGAACGGTACCGTCGGCGCGAGCGCGATCAGGGCGACCAGGAGCAGCACGTCGCCCCGGGACGCGCGGTGGAACAGGAAGAAGTCGGGGCTGCGGCCGAGCACGTCGAGCAGCGGCTGGGTCACCACCAGCCCGACCAGCGCCGTCACCTCCGCCAGCCGCGCAAGCTCGGACCGCCACCAGGGCGGGCGTTCCCGCCGGTCCGGGCCGGCCGTGTGGTCCCGGGGTGGCGCGAGGGTGCGCTCAGCCACCCACCACCACCTGGTAGAGCGTGCGGGTGCCGGACGGCAGCTCGGTGCGGGCGACCACCCGGCCCCGGCGGGCCAGCAGCGCCTCGAAGGCGTCGCGGCGGTAGTCCGGGAACAGGCCGTCGGGCTTGTTGGCGAGCAGGCGGCGGGCCATCGGATCGTCCGGGTGGACGAACTCCACCACCAGGCTGCCGCCGGTGGCGGTGAGCGCGGTGAGCTGGTCCAGCACCTCGGGCAGCGGCACGTTGCGCCCGATCGCCAGGTGGTGCACGACGGCCAGGGCGAGCACCACGTCGGCGCGGGCCCGGTCGGCGAACGCGGCCCGCTCGACGCCGCGCCAGCCGCCGCCGGGCGACGGGTCGGCCAGGTCCATCACCAGCGGCAGGATCCGCGTCTCGCCCTCGTCGCGCAGCGCGCGGTAGAGCGTGTCGACCACCGCCGGGTCCTGCTCGACCGCGACGACGTGCGTGGCGTGCCGGGCGGCGATGCGGGCGTACCGGCCGTCGTTGGCGCCCAGGTCCAGCGCCGAGCCTCCACCGACGGCGGCCACCGACCCGTCGACGAACTCCTCCTTGGCCTGCCGGTCCGGCACCGAGTACGCGCAGGTGCGCTGGTAGTCCGCCCAGTGGCTGTCGCCCGGCCGGTGGTCGAGGCGGCGGACCAGTTTCGTCAGCCCGCGTACCGTGGCCAGCGCCAGCTCGCGGGAGAACCCGGCGGCGCGCAACTGGGCGCGGACGTCGGTGGTGCTCGCGGCGGAGTTGCGGGCCTGCATCGCGCCGTGCAGGTGCACGTGGGTGGGCACGCCGGCCCGCCAGCGCCGGGCGCCGCCGAACAGCCGGCGCATCTGGTCCGGCTCGACGCCGTCGACGCGGGCCCGCAGGAACGGCTGGAAGTCCAGCCCGAGGTGGGCCTGGATCAGCAGCGGGTAGAGCAGCGTCTGGCAGAACTGCCGGTAGCCGGCCCAGGGCTCGCCGTCGCGCAGCGCCTCGAACGAGCCGACGTCGATGAAGACAGGTCGCGCGCCGCGCCACTGCACGTTGTACGCCGAGCCGTCCTTGGTGGTGAAGCCGGCTTCCAGGGCGGCGCGCAGCACGTCGAGGTGCAGCAACGCGGCGTCGCGCAGCATCGCGTACGACCACTCGTAGGGGTGCGAGACGAACGGGATCCGCTCGTGCCGCAGCACCGCCGCCCACCGCGTGTCGACGGGGGTCGGGGTCAGCTCCTCGGTGGCGACGATCTGCCCCCGCTCGGCCGCGCGGCGGAAGAAGTCGGTGACGGACAGCGCACGCCAGTCCCGGGCGGAGCGCTCGTCGAGCCCGCGCAGCACCTCCTCGCCCCGGTGGAACACCCGGTTGCCGGGGTCGCGGAAGGAGCCGGGCTCCACGCGGACGCCGGTGTCGGGGACCGTCACGCCGTGGGGCCCTGGTCGCTGGGCTGACGGCGGAACCGGGACACCAGGCGGCGCCAGTAGAGCTTGGCGGCCACGGCCACTCCGGCCACACCGCCGACCACCGCCTGCACGATGAGACTGCCCGATCCCGCGTCCAGGTAGGCCAGGTGGGTCACGGCTGCTTCCTTCCGTCGCCGGTCGTCAGTGCGCGCCCGGAATGCGAGCTTTCATGCTTCGCGCCGGACTTGTCCCCCACCGTAACGCCTCGGGCGTCGCACGCGGGGCCACACCGGCCACTCGTCCCCGTCCGATCCGTTCAAGACGGGCCGGACCGGTCGCGCCTACCGTGACGCCATGACACCGCAGTTCGATCTGGTCGGGGCCGTGGTCACCGACATGGCCCGCACACTCGACTTCTACCGGCGGCTGGGGCTGCCGATCCCGGCCGGCGCCGAGACGGAAGGGCACGTGGAGGTCACCCTGCCGAACGGCGTACGGCTGGCCTGGGACACGGTCGAGGTGATCCGCAGCTTCCACCCCGACTTCGACCCGTCCGGCGGCAACAACCGGATGAGCCTGGCCTTCCGGTGCGCCGACCCGGCCGAGGTGGACCGCTGGTACGCCGAGCTGACCGCCGCCGGCCACCACGGGGAGCTGCCCCCGTGGGACGCGTTCTGGGGCCAGCGGTACGCGGTCCTGCACGACCCGGACGGCAACGGCGTGGACCTGTTCGCCCCGCTGCCGGCGGGCGACTGAAAGGCGGCCGGTCAGGCGGTGGCCGGGGCGAGCAGCCGCGACGGGGGCACCCCGGCCAGCTCCCGCACCTCGCGGGTCAGGTGGGCCTGATCGGCGTACCCGCTGCGCGCGGCCACCTCGGCGAGCGGCGCGCCGGCGCGGGCCAGGTCCAGCGCCCGGCGCATCCGCAGGATGCGGGCGAGCGTCTTCGGGCCGTACCCGAAGAGGGTCAGGCTGCGGCGGTGCAGGGCCCGCGCGCCGAGGCCGACCTCGGCGGCGGTCGCGGCGACGGTGGCCCCGGCGGCCAGGCGGGCGGCGACACGCGCGCCGACCGGGTCGGGGCCGTCGGCCGCACGCAGCCGGTCGCGGGCGACCCGGGTGAGCACCCCGGCGGCCTCGTCGCCCGGCGCGGCCAGCGCCGCCTCGACCCGCTCGGTCACCTCGGCGGCGGCGCGGCCCCACAGGTCGGCCAGCGGTACGCGGCGGTCGCGCAGTTCCTCGGCGGGCACGCCGAACACGGCCGGGCCGGTGCCCGGCGGCAGGCGCAGCCCGATCCACCGGTCCCCCGGCGCGGACCGCGACAGGTGCGCGGTGCGGTCCGGACCGGCCACCAGCAGCCCGGACCGGCTGGACCAGAGCAGGTCCAGGCACCCGTCCGGCAGCACCCGCGTCTCACCCCCGCCGGACACGCTGCCCCACAGCACCGCGCCCGGAACCCCCGCCGCCCCCACTCCCGGTACACGCCCCCAACCCTGCCACCCGCCCCGTCGATCATGAAGTTGACGGTGCCGGCGCCCGGCGTGTCGCGCCGCCAACCTCATGATCGACGGGGTGTTCGGGGTGGGTCAGGGGCGGTGGTGCATGGCCAGGCGGAGCAGGAGGAAGCGCAGGGCTGTCGCGGCCAGGTTGGCCGCCACCAGCACCACCAGCTCCAGGCTGCGGCTCGGGCGTGTGGCGGCGTGCAGCAGGGCCAGTGAGCCGCTGGTCAGGGCCAGGCCCAGCGCGAACGCCAGCAGGCCCTGGAGGTGGTGGCGGCCGGCGTGCCGCCGGCCGCTGACCCCGAACGTGAGCCGCCGGTTGGCCCCCGTGTTCGCCACCCCCGTGAGCAGCAACGCCAGCAGGTTCGCCGGCAGCGCCCCGAGCGGTCCGCGGGCCAGCAGGAACAACAGCAGGTACGCGAGCGTGCTCGCCACGCCCACCGCGGCGAACCGGACGAGCTGGCGCGGCAGTCCGGCCGGCACGCGCGCCGGCGGGGCCGGCAACGGTCCCCGGCCGAGCTGGGCGCGCAGCTGCGCCAGCGGCAGCGCCCCGGTGGCCAGCGCCCGGCCCAGCCGGCCGATGCCCCGCAGGTCGGCCAGCGCGGTGGCGACGATGTCGACGCGGCTGTCCGGGTCGTCCACCCAGTCCACCGGCACCTCGTGGATGCGCAGCCCGGCCCGCTGCGCCAGGACCAGCAGCTCGGTGTCGAAGAACCAGCCGGTGTCGCGTACCAGCGGCAGCAACTCGGCCGCCACGTCGGCGCGGATCGCCTTGAACCCGCACTGGGCGTCGGAGAACCGCGCCGCGAGCGTGCCGCGCAGCAGCAGGTTGTAGCCGCGCGAGATCACCTCCCGCTTGGCGCCCCGGACCACCCGGCTGGTCCGCGCCAGCCGGGTGCCGATGGCCACATCCGAGTGCCCGGAGATGAGCGGCGCCACCAGCGGCAGCAACGCGGCCAGGTCGGTGGACAGGTCCACGTCCATGTACGCGAGCACCGGCGCGGGCGAGGCCGACCACGCGGCGCGCAGCGCCCGCCCACGGCCCTTCTCGTCCAGGCGCAGCACCCCCACCTCGGGCAGCTCGTCGGCGAGCGCCCGCGCGACCTCCGGGGTGCCGTCCACGCTGGCGTTGTCGGCCACCGTGATCCGGAACGGGTACGGGAAGTGCGCGGTCAGGTGCGCGTGCAGCCGCCGGACGCAGGGACCGAGGTCGGTCTCCTCGTTGTAGACCGGGACCACCACGTCCAGCACCGCGCTGCCGGCGGCGGGCCGGGCCCGCACGGCGGCCCGGGGCGCGTACGTGTCAGTCATCGCTCAGCCCTGCTTTCCGCTGCTCAGGTCGTACACGGTCACGCCGTCGACGGTGGTCGCGGTGAAGTTCTCGGCGACCCAGGCGGCGATCTCGGCCGAGGCGTTGCTGCCGCCGTTGGCCCGGAACCCGCCGCCGCCGAGGAAGTAGTGGATCCGCCCGTCGGCGACGTACCGCTGGAACTGGGCGAGCGTCGGCGACGGATCGCTGCCGTTGAAGCCGCCGATCGGCATGACCGGCCGCCCGGTGGCCAGCTGGTAGCCGGAGGCGTTGTTCGAGCCGACCGTGGCGGCGACCCAGGTGTAGTCGTCGGCGTCGGCGGTGAGCAGCGCGGTCATCTCGGCGCTCGGCTCGCGGGCGTCGAGCAGCCCGCCCATGCCGCCGCCGCGCTGCCCCCGGCCGTCCGGTCCCGTGCCACCCTCCGGACCGGCGCCGCCGTCCTGACCGGTGCCGCCGGGCGCGCCCGGAGCCGAACCACCGCCCGGGAAGCCGGGGAATCCGCCGGCGCTCGCCCCGCCGTCCGGGCCGGTGCCGTCCGGACCCGTGCCGCTGGAGCCGGTGCCGTTCGGGAAGCCCGGGAAGCCCGGGAACTGCCCGTTCCCGCCGCCCGGGCGACCGGGGAACTGCCCGTCCCCGCCGCCCGGCATCCGCCCGCCCGGGCCACCCGGGCCGCCGAAGCCCCCCGCTCCGGCCGGTCCGGCGCTCGGAATGGCGCCGGTGTGCGGGGTGGCAGCGGTCTGCATCGCGTACGCGGCCGGCCCGGCCAGCGCCACCGCGATCCCGGCGACGGACACCACCGGCACCAGCCACCGCACGACCCGCCCGGCAAACCCGCCCCGGTGCCCCGCCGCCACCCCAATGCCGGAGTTGACCAAGGAGTTTGCGTCAGCCTGAACGCCGTTCCCGGACACAAACTCCTTGATCAACGGGG
>NZ_JAGPXV010000269.1:0-7632 GCF_018070405.1 Micromonospora sp. D75 | reverse complement strand
CGACCTGGTGGAGGCGCTCGCCGCCTACGCCGTCGAACTGCGGGAGAAGCTCGCCGCCATGCCGGCGAAGCAGCGCCGGGGCTCCAAGGTGCAGGGCCCGACCGCCCTGAGGTTCCGCTGACAGGAGGCTCCCTCATGCCGTACCCCGAGATCCGGCCCCGCCGGCTGCGTCGCAACGCGGCCGTGCGGCGGCTGGTCTCCGAGACCCGCGTCGACCCGGCCGAGCTGGTCGTGCCGATGTTCGTCAAGGAGGGGCTGACCGAGCCGAGGGCGATCGCGTCGCTCCCGGGAGTGCTCCAGCACTCCCGGGACTCGCTGCGCAAGGCCGCCGTCGAAGCGGTCCAGGCCGGGGTCGGCGGGATCATGCTGTTCGGGGTGCCGGCGACGCGCGACGAGACCGGCTCCGGCGGTGTCGACCCGGCGGGCATCCTGAACGTGGCGATCCGGGACGTGGTCGCCGAGGTCGGTGACGCGACTGTGGTGATGAGCGACCTCTGCCTGGACGAGTTCACCTCGCACGGGCACTGCGGCCTGCTCACCGCGGACGGCGGGGTCGACAACGACGCCACGCTCGCCGCGTACGCCGACATGGCGGTGGCCCAGGCCGCCGCCGGGGTCCACGTGGTCGGCCCGTCCGGGATGATGGACGGCCAGGTCGGCGTGGTCCGCAAGGCGCTCGACGCCGCCGGGCACCAGGACGTCTCGGTGCTCGCGTACGCGGTGAAGTACGCCTCCGCCTTCTACGGCCCGTTCCGCGACGCGGTGGAGTCGGCGCTGGAGGGCGACCGGCGTACCTACCAGCAGGACCCGGCGAACCTGCGCGAGTCGCTGCGCGAAGTCGAGCTGGACGTGGCCGAGGGCGCCGACATGGTGATGGTGAAGCCCGCGCTGCCCTACCTCGACGTGGTGTCGGCGGTCCGGGCCGCGGTGGACGTCCCGGTCGCCGCCTACCAGGTCTCCGGCGAGTACGCGATGGTCGAGGCGGCCGCCGCGAACGGCTGGATCGACCGGGAGCGGGTGATGCTGGAGACGCTCACCTCGATCCGCCGGGCCGGCGCGCAGATCATCCTCACCTACTGGGCGGTCGAGGCGGCCCAGCTGCTGCGCGAGCGCTACTGACCCCCACCCGGCCGCCCGGCGTCGGACCTGGGGCGGGCTCGCGCCGGCGCGCGTGTCGTGGCGCGTCGGTGAGATCCGCGGGCGGTGCGTTGCCTCAAGTTGTCCACAGCCAGACGCGGTAGCTCACAGTAGTTTTCAGGGCGGCAGGCGCTATGCCCCTCAGCCGACTTTGCTCTGCAGCCACGGGCGCAACTGTCACGAAGCGTAAGCAGTGCTTCGAAGGCTGCAGAGCAAAGGCGACTGAGGTGGTCTTCCTTGGCTCGGCTATTCCGAGCGTTGTGTCCGGATTGATTGTTATTTGTCTTGAGTGTGCGGCGTTCGCTTTGGCAGTACTGGCTAACGCACAGTGATGTCACGCTCCGTGTGCCTTGAGTGGGGCGGTTGACGCACGGCGAGGTCTGGTCGGGCGGCGGATTCCAGGTTTTCCACAGGGGTGCGGAGCGGGGTTGCCGGGCCGATGCGGCAGGCGGGACCGTGGGCGGCGTGACAGACATTGCCGACACCGGGCCGGAGGCGGCCACCGGCACAGGTGCCTGCGCCGCGCCGGAAGCACCATGCGCAATCTCCGGGACGGCCGCTGCCTACGTGACCTGCGCGACGGCGGTGCCCTCAGCGACTCCCGGGAGTTGGGCGACCCCAGTACCGGCAGCGACCCCAGCGACCCCCGTGACAGCGGCTGACGGCGGGCCGGCGGTGGAGGGCGGGCTTGCGGAGGGCGGCGGGCCGGCGCTGCTCACCGAGCCGTTCGACGTCCCGTTCCCGGCGTCGGGGATCATCCGGGCGGTGCGTCGCCGGGCCGACGCCAGCCAGCGTGAGCTGGCCCGGTTCGCCCGGGTGCATCCGAGCACGGTCGGGCGGATCGAGGCGGG
Organism: Micromonospora sp. D75; assembly: GCF_018070405.1. Classification (NCBI taxonomy): domain Bacteria; kingdom Bacillati; phylum Actinomycetota; class Actinomycetes; order Micromonosporales; family Micromonosporaceae; genus Micromonospora; species Micromonospora sp. D75. Next base: position 5,644 of record NZ_JAGPXV010000269.1, on the reverse strand, counting down.
CAGCCTGACGCCGAGCCTGGCCATGCTGTCGCGCATCGTGGGCACGGCCGGCTTCCGGCTCGTGGTCGTCGACGAGGCCGGCACGGTGCTCAAGCCGATGCGTGACCGGGCCGACCTGCGTGACGGCGCGGAGCGGCGGTACCCGTCCCACCTCGACGTCGTCACCGACCCGGAGCCGGGGGAGTGGTGGGCCGACCGGTACGGGCTGGCCCGCCCGCCGGAGACCTTCTACCGCGACCGGGCGGTCCGGGACGCGCTGCGCCTCCGCAGCCAGTGGGAGGTGCGGGTGGCCAAGTACCGGAACGTGCCGCCCCCGCCCGATCCGCAGCGGTGCGGATACCGCGGCGGCCCGCCGATCCGCCCATGAGCGAATCGACGGGCCGCCGCCCGGAACACCTGTCAGTCGTCGTTCAGGATCGTCCCGACGCCGGACGGGTCGGCCAGCCGCAGGCCCGGCACACCCGCCACGTACAGCGTGAGCTTCTCGTCCGCCTCGCGCTTGCGGTCGCCGCGCACGGTGACCGGGAACGCCAGCGAGGTCTGGCCCGCGGGGAGCAGCTTGCAACCCACGTACGGGTCGTAGTCCGACCCCGCCTGGGCGGTCGTGCCGTAGGTGGTCGCGCAGATCAACGCCGGCTCGGAGAGCGGGCGGGACACGGTGACGGTGAACGTCATCGCGCGGGTGCCCTTGTCGCCCTCTGCCACCGAGGTGTCGGCCACCCGCAGCGAGGCGCGCGACCGGAACCGGGCCACCTGCGGGTCGTGGTCGCTGGCGCCCCGGTCACCCAGCTCCGGCGCGTCGGTCGGATAGTCGGCGTTGATGTGCGCCGTCCGTACCTGCACCAGGTCGTCGTGCATCGGGTCGTTCACGAACAGGTTGTCCAGCGTCTGCGCCTGGCCGCTGAAGGTGTACGAGTACGCCGACGCGGGCGCGTCCGCCACCAGGTCGTCCCAGAGGTTGTGCAGCCCGGCCTCGTACAGCGGGGCGAGCTGGTCCGACGGGGTCGGGTTCTGTGCGGTGGCGATCGGGTCGTCCGGGCGGGGGAACACGTTCAGGTCGCCGCCGTAGACCACGCGGGCGTTCGGGTCGCTCGCCTCGACCGCCGCGACGATCGCGGCGCCGTACGCGGCCTGCTCGCGACGCTGCCCGACCCGGCTGTCCGGCCCGGACGAGAAGTGGTTGGCGACCGCCCAGAGCGTGAACCGCTCGGTCGAGCCGGGCGCGGCCTTGACGGTGAACCGGGCCAGCTGGGCCGCGCGGGTGTAGACGTTGCTGCCGTCCACGCCGGTAGAGCGGTCCACGTCGGCGGGCAGCACCGCGTTGAACGCCTTCGGGTTCTGCACGTCCGTGTTGGACGCGAGCGCCGCCGAGCGGTACTGGACGGTCGGCGCGGAGCCCAGCAGCGGGTCCGCGGCGGTCGCCTCGGCCAGCGTGAGCCGGTCGGTGCGGTAGAGGAACGCCGAGGCGATGCCGCGGGCGTCCGCGCCGGTGCGGTCGTACGCGGCGGCGTAGGCGGGGCCGCCGTTGGCCGCGATGGCCAGCGCCAGCTCCTGCACGGTGTCCGGCGCGCCGTCGGCGTTGTTCGTGTCACCGCACGCCAGGGCGCCGTCGACCACCGAGCAGATGTCCTGGTCCTCGGCCTCCTGCACCAGGATCAGGTCCGGGCTGTGCAGCGAGTTGACGATCTGCCGGGCCTGCGCGGCCAGCTTGGCGGCGTACGCCTCCTGGCTCGCCGGCACGTAGTCGAACGGCGGGCTGACCCCCGTACATCCGGTGTTGCCGGCGAAGTCGCAGCCGTCGAACGGGTCGTCCCGGTAGTCGTACAGGTTCTCCACGTTGTAGGTGGCGATCGCGACCTCGCTGCCGCGGTCGGCCGGCTGCGGCGGGTGGTTCGCGGCCGGGTCCGCGCCACCGGTCAGGGTGAGCTGCTCGGGCTGCACGCTGTACTTGCTGAACGCGTACGACACGGAGCCGTAGGCGTCCTCGGTCAGCGTGTCGAACGTGCGCGCCTCGGGCAGCAGCGCGCGGGAGTCACCGGCGGCCGCCTTCACGCCGCCCGCTCCCAGCAGGATGCGCTGGTTGTTGCCGTTGTCGAAGAGCGTGCCGGGGATGTCGTCGAGCGGGTGCGCGTCCCGGAACACCCGGCGGGCGTACGGGTCGGACCGCTTCATGACCGGGTCCTCCCGGTCCAGCACGTAGATCTCGGAGTCGGCGGTGGAGGAGTAGATGTGCCGGGGCGCGGATACGCCGCTGCCGGCGCGTACCCGCATCCGCTCGCCCTCGTGCCGCTCCCAGAACAGGTCGGCGGCGGCCGCCTCGGCCGGCGGGACCGCGTCGTCGACCCGGACCGCGGTGTCCACGTCGAGGCCGGAGTCGAGCTTGCGGACCAGCGAGGCGCCGGAGAGCTGGGTCTGGTTGAAGTACTCGGAGACCCGGCCGCGCAGCACTACCTCGTCGCCGACGGTGGGGGCGTACCCGCCGATCAGCGTGGTGAACGAGCCCATGAAGACGAACAGCCCGTCGGAGGTGAGCGGGTCGCCGTCCTCGGTGCCGAGCCGGCTCTGCAGGTAGAAGCCCCACTGGTCGGCCCCGGCCGAGCTGCGGGTCAGCGACATGCCGGTGAGGACGCCGCGCCCGACGTACACCTGGGCGCTGGTGCCGTTGCCGCGGGCCGGGGCGAGCGGCGACCGGTCGGCGCGGCCGTCCTCGTCGTCGCCGGTGCGGCCCTGCACCTCGCCGATCGACAGCACGCTGGTGGCCTGCACGGAGAGCGTGCAGGTGGCGGTGTCGCCGTCGTCGTCGGTGGCGGTCACCGTGACCGCGTAGCTGCCGGCCGGCAGGCCGGTGGCGGTCAGCGTGGCGGTGGCCGTGCCGCCGTCCGCGGCCGCCGGGGTGAACGCGGTACGGCTGATCGAGCCGCTCGCCGGAGCCGGCACGACGGCGGTGACCGCGAGGTCGGTGATCGTGTCGTCGGCGTCGGTCGCGGTCACCTCGCGGGTCGCGGTGGCGCCCGCCGACAGCGTCAGCGCGCCGCCGCAGGCCAGCGTCGGCGGCTGGTCGACCGGGCCGCCTCCGCCGATGGTGTGGCTGCCCAGCCCGTCGAACGTGTCGGTGGCGAAGCCGGCCCACTGCGCGGCCGGGTCGAACGGGTCCGCCGGATCGGTGTCGCCGGCGGTCACCGAGGGCAGCCGGCGCAACGTGTTGTCGGCGGTGCTGGTGAGCCCGCTGCCCCACTCGGTGCCCGGGTCGACGCCGACCTGGCCGAGGGAGTCGACCACCGTGTCACCCTTGCGCAGCACGATCGCGTCGTCGCCGTTGAACAGCGACCCGCCGTACGTCTGGTCGGCCTGGGCGAGGATCGCGGGCGCGGCCGACGCGGCGGCGAAGACGAACACGTCCCCGGCGGCGACGGTGCCGGTCAGCGCGATGTTCGTCGACGTGCTGGCGCCGTTGAAGTAGAGCTGGAGCTGGTAGCCCGCGGCAGCCAGGTCGATCGGGGCGCCGGTGCCGTTGTACAGCTCGACGGCCTTGTTGTTGGACGACCCCTCGACGTACTCGGAAATGAGCAGGTCGGTGGGCGCGGCGCTGGCCGCGGGGGGTGCGACAGCGATCGCCGTGAGGGTGACGGCGGCGGTGGTCGCGAGCGCGGCGAGGGTGCGGCGCGGGCGCATGGGGCCTCCACGGTGGGTGGACAGGAACTAACGAACGTTAAGGGTCTCGTGGGTCCACCGTCCAGCCCTTCGGTGGCCGTCCGGTGAACGGTCAGCGGTGACTGTCCAGCCGGTGCACCAGTTCGGCGACGTCCACCCCGTACTCGCACCAGTCGCGGTCGGGGCGGTAACCCAGCTCGGCGTTGACCTTCAGCATCGACTCGTTGTCCTGCGCGTTCCAGGTCTGCACCTCGACCAGCTGGGGCTCGGCCGAGCGCAGCTCCAGCAGCATCCGCGCCTTGATGGCCCGGTCGATGCCGTAACCACGGTGGTCGTGGACGACGATCGTGTCGTACTGGTCGGCCCGGGTCGGGTGCTGCGCCGGCACCACCACCTCGGTCAGCCCGGCCACGTCCCCGGTCCGCTCGTGCAACGCCAGCACGATGTACGGCTTCATGCCGCGCCGGTGCAACGTGGCGAGACTGTCCCGCAGCCGGTCCGGGTCGTAGGAGCTGGGCCGCAGTTCCACGTCGTCGGAGTCGCGCACCTCGGCCTTGGCCCGCGCGTACGCCTCGAGCAGCTCGTCCGGCGGCCCGCCGGGCCAGAACTCCACGTGATAGCCCGCGCCCACCTCGGCGGCCATCTCGGTCAGCGCCGGCCAGTCCACCGTGCGCAGGTCGAGCACGCTGCGGGTCTCCACATAGTCGCGGGTGAAGCCCAGCGACTCGTAGAACGCCACGGCCGGGGTGTCGCCGACCACCTCCACGCCGATCGACTGGAAGCCCTCGTCCCACACCCGGCGGGCGGCCACCCGGACCAGCTCACGGCCGAGCCCGGTGCGCCGGACCGCCGGATGCACCAGCACCTCCAGTACGCCGATGCCGCCCAGCAGCAGCACGTGCACATGCCCGACGATCGCTCCGGGCGTGCCGTCCGGAGCGTCGTCCTCCTGCGCCACCCAGGAGATCCGCCGCTCGCCGGGCATCACCTCGGACAGGTACTCCCGCATGGAGCTCTCCTGCCAGGGCGGGTCCTGCGGCAGGTCGGCCGCCAGGACCGCGTTCAGCGTGTCCAGCAGGGACGCGATCTCGGCGGACGAGGCGGTCCGAGGGTTCCACTCGCGCACCATCACCCGTCTAGCTTGCCGTCAACGGCTGCCGGGGGGAAGGGTTCAGTCCGCGAATGTACGCGAGCGGTCACCTCACGTTGCGGCTGAGCCTGCCGTACTCGTCGGCCTTGTCGAAGACCGCCTGGGCGTACCGGCGCACATCGTTGTACGAGAGGATGGCCCCCCACCAGTCACCCGGGATGGTCATGTTCCGGCCGCCCTTGCACAGATACTGGCCGGCGGCCAGCGCCGCGTCGTCGATGTCGTGGGGGTTCTTCACGCCGTCGTTGTCCGCGTCGGCGCCGATCTCCTGCCAGGTGGTCGGGATGAACTGCATCGGCCCGAGCGCCCGGTCGTAGACGCGGTCGCCGTCGAGCTGCCCCTGGTCGGTGTCGAGGATCCGGGACCGGCCGCCCTGCCCGTCGAGCGGCTGCCCCTTGATCTCCGGCAGGGCCCGGCCGTCGGGCCCGAGCGTGGCGCCGTTGGCCGAGCCGTGCTCGGACTCGACGTGCCCGATGGCGGCGAGCGTGGTCCAGCTCAGCTGGCAGGCACGGTTGGTCTGGGCGAGCACCAGCTCGGCGTAGGCGTACGCCTGGAGCGCCACCACCGGGATGGCGGTGACCGCGCTGACCCGCCTCGCCCAGTCGGCGAGGGCGTCGGCGGGACGACCGGTGGGCGGTGCGACAGTCACGCCGCCGGGCAGCGGCGTTCCGGTCGGCGCGGCGGTGCCGGACAGCCCGGACGGGTCCGGGAACAGGGGCGTCGCGGCGGGCGCGGCGGTCCGCGCCACGGTCGGCTCCGGCAGGGCCTCGTCGACCGACGCCGGCCTGCCGACGGCGGCCGGCACGATCACCGCGCCGGCCGTGGTGGCGGCGCCGACCAGGG
>NZ_JAGPXV010000268.1:0-7651 GCF_018070405.1 Micromonospora sp. D75 | reverse complement strand
GCCCACCCGGGCCGGCGGGCAGCTCACCGCCTGCCACTACCCGGAGAGCGGACCGGTCGGCATGCCGACCGGCGAACCCGTGGAGGTGTCGAAATGAGCCTGTCGCCGGTCGAGGGCGCGGCGCTCGCCGAGATCGAGTCCTCCGATCAGGAGCCGGACGAGAAGAAGCGGCTGGTCGGCCGCTCACCGGGCCAGCTCGTCTGGGCCCGGCTGCGGCGCGACCGTACCGCAATGGTCAGCGGTGTCGTGCTGGCCCTGTTCATCCTGGCGGCGGTGGCCGCGCCGCTGATCCAGCGGCTGTACGGCGTGTCGCCGAACCAGCAGTTCGGTGACCTGTTGGACGCCACCGGCATGCCGCTGGGCTACGTGGGCGGCGTCAGCGGTGACCACTGGTTCGGGCTGGAACCGGGCCTGGGCCGGGACATCTTCATCCGGATGATCTACGGCATCCGGACGTCGCTGCTGATCGCGCTCGGCGCCGCGCTGGTCACCACGACCATCGGCGTGGTGCTCGGGATCGTCGCCGGCTTCCTGGGCGGCGTGGTCGACTCGGTGATCAGCTGGATCACCGACGTCGCGCTGGCGTTGCCGTTCCTCATCTTCGCGCTGGCCGTGGTGCCGACGTTCTCGCTGCGCTTCTACGGCCCCCGGGACGCGGTGCCGACGTGGTTCGCGGTGACCACGCTGATCGTGGTCTTCGCCGCGTTCGGCTGGACCGGAACGGCCCGGCTCGTCCGGGGCCAGGTGGTGTCGCTGCGCGAACGGGAGTTCGTGGAGGCGGCGCGGGCCAGCGGCGCCGGGCTCGGGCACATGCTGTTCCGGCAGTTGCTGCCGAACATCTGGGCCCCGATCCTGGTGGCGTTCTCGCTCGCCGTGCCGTCGTACGTCACGGGCGAGGCGGCGCTGTCCTTCCTCGGCGTCGGGCTGCCCGAGTCGGTGCCGAGCTTCGGCCGGATGATCTACCGCAGCATCGACTACCTGCAGACCGACCCGGCGTACGTCTTCTTCCCCGGCATCACCATCTTCGCGCTCGTGCTGGCGTTCAACCTCTTCGGCGACGCGCTGCGCGACGCGCTCGACCCGAAGTCGTCACGGTAGGGGGTTCGACGACATGGTGCGGTTTCTGCTGAAGCGGCTGCTGCTCGCGGTCTCGGTGCTGCTCGCGGTGAGCATCGTCAGTTTCCTCATGTTCTTCGCGCTGCCCCGCGACCCGGTGACCGGCATGTGCCCGAAGAACTGCAACGCCGAGCGGCTGGAGCGGGTACGCACGGAGCTGGGGCTCAACGACCCGAAGCCGACGCAGTACGTCAACTACATGAAGGGCATCTTCGTCGGCCGTGACCTGGGCAGCGCGCAGGGCGGCAAGTGCGAGGCGCCCTGCCTCGGCTACTCGTACGTCAACAGCGAGGCGGTGACCGACACGTTCGCCCGGGTGCTGCCGGTGACGCTGAACATCGTGCTCCCGGCGGCGGTGCTCTGGCTGGCGCTCGGCGTGGGGCTCGGGATGATCTCCGCGCTGCGGCGGGGGTCGCTGCTCGACCGCATCTCGATCGGGTTGACGCTGACGTTCGCCTCGCTGCAGCTCTACTTCGTCGGCGCCGTGCTGCTGCTGGTCTTCGTGTACTCGCTGAAGATCCTGCCGACACCCCGCTACGTGCCGTTCCTGGAGAACCCGATCGAATGGGCGCGCGGCCTGGTGCTGGCGTGGGTGACGCTCGCGCTGCTCTTCTCCGCGATCTACGCGCGGCTGTCCCGGGCGCAGATGCTGGAGACGCTCTCCGAGGACTTCGTGCGGACCGCGCGGGCCAAGGGCGTGGCGAAACGCAATGTGTACGGACGGCACGCGCTGCGCGCCGCGATCACGCCGATCGTGACGATCGCCGGGCTCGACGTGGGCGCGGCGCTCGGCGGCACCGTCATCACCGAGACGACGTTCGGCATCCAGGGGCTGGGGCGTACGGCGGTGGAGGCGGTACGCCAGGGCGACCTGCCGACCATCATGGCCACCGTCCTGGTGTCGGCGCTGTTCGTGGTGGTGGCGAACATCGTGGTCGACCTGCTGTACGCGTTCATCGATCCACGGGTGCGTCTCGGCTGATCCGGGCGTCGCCGGTGGTCGATCGTTGTGCCCCCGTTATCTGCTCGAAATTTACCGCGAGTGAAAGCTAGGCGAAGCTTTCCTTCATCGGACCCGAGGAGTTGAGTATGCGAGCAAGACTCGCCACCGCCGTGGGCGGTGCGATGGCACTGGTGGTCGCCCTCAGTGCGTGCAGCAAGAACACCGGCGACAACGGCGACACCGCGGACACGAACAAGCCCCGCAGCGGCGCCATCGCGACCGACCCGAAGGACTCGCTCGGCCCGGCGGCCGAGGTGCCCGGCGCGGCCAAGGGCGGAACCTTCTACATCCTGCGCGAGAGCAAGATCTCCCACCTGGACCCGCAGCGGGTCTACTCGTTCGCCGGCCTGATGGGCAGCCAGCTCTACGCCCGGTTCCTCACCACCTTCAAGGACGACGGCAAGGGCAACGTCACGCTAGTCGGCGACCTCGCCGAGACGCCCGGCAAGAACGTGAACAACGACTGCAAGGTCTGGGAGTTCACGATCAAGGAGGGCGTCAAGTTCGAGGACGGCCGCCCGATCACCTCCAAGGAGATCGCGTACGGCATCGCCCGCTCGTTCGACCCGGACCTGACCGGCGGCCCCACCTACCTGCAGGAGTGGCTGGCCGACAGCCCGCAGTACGACACCAAATGGGACTTCAAGAAGAACAAGACCTCGCTGCCGCCCGGCCTGACCACGCCGGACCCGCGCACGCTGCGCTTCGAGTTCAACAAGCCCCGCTGCGACCTGCCGTTCGCGGTGTCGCTGCCGGCCACCGCGCCGCTGCCGCCGGACAAGGACACCGGCGTCAACCTGGACAACATGCCGTTCTCGTCCGGGCCGTACCGGTTCACCAAGATCCAGCCCGGCGTGGAGATGGTGCTGGAGCGCAACACGAACTGGGATCCGGCCACCGATCCGGTGCGGCACGCGTACCCGGACAAGTTCGTCTGGTCGCTCGGCTCGGACAACACCACCCAGACCAACCGCGTCCTCGCCGGCACCGGCAACGACGCGGCGGCGGTCGCCACCGGTGGCGTGCCGCCCGAGCTGATCGCGAAGGTGACCGGCGACCCGGCGCTCAAGGCGCGGATGATCGTCGCGGCGACGCCCAACGCCTACCGGCTGAGCATCAACACCACCCGGGTCACCGACCTGTCCGTGCGGCAGGCGATCAACTACGCGATCGACCGCAGCAGCATCACCAAGAACCTCGGCGGCCCGTACGGCGCGGTGCCGCTGACCACGCTGCTGCCCCCGACCACGCTCGGGTACAAGAAGTTCGACGCGTACCCGGCCGGTGAGAGCGGCGACCCGGCGAAGGCGAAGGAGACGCTGGGCGGCAAGTCGGTGAACCTGGTGCTCGGCACCTCCGACGACACCGCCTCGCAGGAGACCGCCACCCAGGTCAAGAACGCGCTGGAGAAGGCCGGCTTCACGGTCACCGTCAAGCCGATCCCCGAGGACGGCTACCTCGACTTCGTGAAGAAGAAGAGCAACCCCTGGGACCTGTGGGTCGACTCGTGGGCGGCCGACTGGCCCAGCGGCGCCTCGATCCTGCCGGTGCTCTTCGACGGCCGCAGCCTCAAGGCCGAGGGCAACAGCAACACGTCCCAGCTCAACAACGAGGCGATCAACGCCGAGTTCGACCGGGTGCTGGCCCTCGACCCGGCCAAGCAGGCCGAGGAGTGGAGCAAGCTGGACGAGAAGCTGATGAAGGAGTCCGCGCCGGCGGTGCCGCTCTACAACGAGGTGGTCTCCGTGGCGCACGGCGAGAAGGCCGGCGGCATCTTCATCGGCAGCATCTTCGGCTGGCCCAGCTTCGTCAACGCGTACGTCAAGCAGTAGCTCTGCAAGGAAGGGCCCCTTCTTAACGCCTGGCGTTAAGAAGGGGCCCTTCCTCTACCGCAGGCGTTAACAGGGGGCCCTTCCTTACAAGTAGCGGCGGAGGAAGTCCAGCTCCAGCCGGAGCAGGCGCTCGGACACCCCGCCCGCGGCCAGGTGGCTCGCCCCGGTCAGCGGCAGCACCGCGTGCGGGCGGCCCGTCGCCAGCAGCGCCGCGGACAGCCGCAGCGTGTGCGCGGCCAGCACGTTGTCGTCGGCCAGGCCGTGCACCAGCAGCATCGGCCGGGCCTGCGCCGGGTCGCCGAGCGGCTCGGCGGCCAGCTCGACCAGCGAGTGGTGGGCGTAGACGTCCATGCCGTCGTCGGGCATGCCGAGGTAGCGCTCGCTGTACGCGGTGTCGTACAGCGCCCAGTCGGTGACCGGCGCGCCGACGATCGCGCACTTGAACAACTCCGGGTGGCGCAGCACCGCGAGCCCGGCCAGCCAGCCGCCGAACGACCAGCCGCGCACCGCCACCCGTTCCAGGTCCAGGTCGGGGTGCTTGTCGGCGAGCGCGGTGAGCGCGTCCACCTGGTCGGTGAGGATCACGTCGGCGACCCGGCGGTGGATCGCCTTCTCGAACGAAGGCGCGATGCCGGGGGTGCCCCGGTTGTCGATGGTGACCACCGCGAAGCCCTGCTCGGCCCACCACTGCCGTTCCAGCCAGACGCTGCGGGCCGCCACCACCTCCTGGTGGCCGGGGCCGCCGTAAATGTCCAGCAGCACCGGCAGCCGGGTGCCCTTGACGTGCTCGGCCGGGTAGAGCACCGCGCTTGGCAGCCGCCGGTCGGTGACCCGGACCATCGTTGGGCGCGGCGCGTACGAGCAGGTGGCGGCCAGCGAGCGCAGCTCACCCACCTCGCGGTCGCCGTGCCAGACGCGCCAGCGCACGCCGGGGTGCTCCAGCGACGCGATGCCCACCGCCAGCGTGGAGCCGCCGATCGAGGCGGTGTGCCAGCCGGGGTCGCTGCCCATCCGGCGGGCGTCCATGCCGCCGCCGATGGTGGTCCGCACCCGGTAGAGGTGGCGCTGGCTCGGCTCACCCTCACTCGCCTCGACCAGCAGGTCCGCGGTCGTGCCCGGGCCGTTCGGCAGCCGCCCGACCACCCGCCGCACGTACAGCGAGGGCGGGGTGAGCAGCGTGCCGTCGGCGAACAGGCAGCGTGCGTCGTACCCGTCGTGGGCCAGTTCGCCGCCGACCAGCACCCGCCCGTCGGGCAGGTGGGCGGGGGTGCCGGGGATCGGTTCCACCCAGCGCGGGTCGGCCAGCTCGGCGTGCACCTGCGTCTCCCCGGTGCGCGGGTCCACCGCCAGCACCAGGCCGTGCTGCTGCGAGCGGCGCAGCACGGTGATCAGCGGCCCGCCGTCGGACCAGTCCGCCGAGCTCAGGTAGGGGTAGGTCTCCCGGTCCCAGTGCACGTCGACCCAGCCGCCGTCGAGGTCGAGCAGGTGCAGGCTGACCTCCGCGTTCGGGCCACCCGCGACGGGGTACGCCAGCGACGTCGGCGGGCTCGCCGGGTCGGCCGGGTCGTGCAGGTACCAGCGTTCCAGCCGGGACTCGTCGACCCGGGCGGCCAGCACGCTGCGCCCGTCCGGCGCCCACCAGTAGCCGCGGTAGCGGTCGAACTCCTCGGCGGCGATGTGCTCGGCCAGCCCCCAGGTCACGCCGCTGTCCTCACCGGCGAGCAGGTTGTCGGTACCGTCCGGCTCCACCACCCGCAGCTGGCCCCGGCGTACGCCCTCGGCGGCGTCGGTGACGTAGGCCAGCCGCTCGCCGGTCGGGTCGGGCCGGGGGTCGATCACCGGCCCGCCGGTGGCCACCTCGACCACGTCGCCGTGCACCAGGTCGGCCCGGAACAGCCGCCCGGCCAGCGCGAACGCGGCCACCCGGCCGGCCGCGTCCAGGGCGTACGAGCCGATGCCGCCGGAGCTGAGCCGCAGCCGCTCGCGCAGCGCCCGCTCACCCGGGGACAGGCGGGCCGGATCGGCGTCCGCGCCCAGCAGCACCGCCGGATCGGCGACCAGGCGTTCCTCGCCGCTGTCGATGTCGAGCAGCCAGAGCGCGTCGGCCGGGTCCTCCGGTCCCGCGGAGCGCAGGAAGACGACCCGGGCGCCGTCGCCGGAGACGGTGACGGCGCGCGGCGCCCCGTGGCTGAACCGACGGGTACGGGCGGCCAGCTCGGGAAAGTCCACGCCTGCAGCGTAGGCGCGCGCCGGAGGTGATGTGGCCGACCTGAGCGGACGCATCACCGTCGAGCGGGCAGGACCGCCGGTTAGAGTGACGGGCGTGACGACGCTGCCCGACCGACGCCTTCTGCTGGTCCACGCGCATCCCGACGACGAGTCGATCGGCACCGGCGCGACGATGGCGCACTACGCCGCCACCGGCGCCCACGTCACGCTCGTCACCTGCACACTGGGCGAGGAGGGCGAGATCCACGTCCCGGCGCTGGCCCAGCTCTGCGCGGCCGAGGCGGACCAGCTCGGCGGCTACCGGATCGGCGAGCTGGCCGACGCCTGCGCCGCGCTCGGCGTCACCGACCACCGGTTCCTCGGCGGCGCGGGCCGCTACCGCGACTCGGGCATGATGGGCATGGCCACCAACGAGCACCCGCGGGCGTTCTGGCAGGCCGACCTGGACGTCGCCGCCGGGCACCTGCTGGAGGTCATCCGCGAGGTCCGTCCCCAGGTGCTCGTCACGTACGACCCGAACGGCTTCTACGGCCACCCGGACCACATCCAGGCGCACCGGGTGGCGATGCGCGGCGTGGAGCTGGCCGCGGCCGAGGGGATCGCCCCGGCGAAGGTCTACTGGACGGCCATGCCGCGCAGCGTGCTCGACGCCGGGCTGGAGACGTTCACCGAGTCCTCGGACAACCCGTTCGCTGGCATCGAGAGCGCCGACGAGCTGCCGTTCGGCACGCCGGACGCGGAGATCGCCGCCCGGATCGACGGCACCGAGCAGCACGCCGCCAAGGAGGCGGCGATGCGGGCCCACGCCACCCAGATCCCGGCCAACTCGTGGCTCTACTCGATCGCCGGCAACTTCGGCGGCGAGTTCATGGGCGTCGAGTACTTCACGCTCGCGGTGGGCGAGAAGGGGCCCGGCCATGGCCCGTACGGCTGGGAGGACGACCTCTTCGCCGGGATCGCCCCGGACGCCGCGGATCGGTCCCCGGTCGCGGCGGCCGGTGTCCGGTGACGCTGCCGGCCGTACCCGTGTCGACAGTTGCCGAGCCGCCACCGGAGGCCGCGCCGCCGAGCCGGGCGGAGCGGACGCTCGACCGCGCGCTGCGGGTGACCGGCGGCGTGCTGACGGTCTGGGGCGGCGTGCTGCTCGCGCTGCTCGAACTGATCTTCTCGACCTGGGCCTGGGAGCTGGTGCAGGGCCGTTCCGGCGCGGCGCAGGCGCTGGTCGGGGTGGGCGCGGTGGTCGTCGGCGTGCCGGTGGTGGTGGCGGCGACGGTGCTGCTGGGCTCGTTCGGGCACCGGTCGACGGGGGGCCGCTGGGCGGTCGTGCTGGCCGCGCTGCCGTGGTTCGTGGTGATCGTGGCGGGCGGTGTCCGGACCGTCGAGGGTGATCTCGCGCTGGTCGGCGACAACGTGCTCGGGCTGGCGCTGATCGTGGCCGGCGCGGTCACGTTCGCGGTGGTCGGTTTCCGGC
>NZ_JAGPXV010000267.1:0-7676 GCF_018070405.1 Micromonospora sp. D75 | reverse complement strand
CCGACGGGGCTGGGGGCGCGGTCCGGGAGCGCGCGGCTGGAGCGGTCGTCGGCGACGCCGACGGTGTCCACCATGTCGTCGTCCTGGATCGAGTCGGTCACCGCCGATCCGAGCTTCGCCGGGGTCCGCTGGGACCGGTCGGTCGAGGTGCCTGTGGTGACGCTCGACGACCTGGTGGCGCGGCACGGCGTACCGGCGTTCTGCAAGGTCGACGTCGAGGGCTTCGAGGTCGACGTGCTGTCCGGGCTCAGCCACCCGGTGCGCGGGCTGTCCTTCGAGTACCTGCCACCGGCGCACGACGCCGCGCTCGCGTCGCTGGACCTCGTGGAACAGCTGGGCGCGTACCGCTACAACTACTCGCCGGTGGAGACCATGCGGTTCGCGAGCGAGAGCTGGCTGGACGCGGCCGGGCTGGTGCGGCTGCTGGAGACGTACCGTCCCGGCGGCCGCTCCGGTGACGTCTACGCCCGGCTGTCGGACTCCTGACGTAGGGTCGGCCCCGGGCACGAGTCGAGGAGGGCCGATGGCCAGGTACGCCGCTCTGCTGCGGGCCGTCAACGTCGGGGTCAACAAGCTGGCCATGGCCGACCTGCGCCGCGTGGTCACCGACCTCGGTCACACCGACGTCAAGACGTACCTGCAGAGCGGCAACGTGGTCTTCACCAGCCCGCCGGCCCGGCCGGAGACGCTGGCCGAGGGCATCGCGAACCGGCTCGGCGACGACCTGGGCCTGCGGGTGCCGGTGCTGGTCCGCGACGGGGACGAGCTGGCCGCGGTGGCCGCCGCGAGCCCGTACGCGGGCCGGCAGGACGACCACACGCGGGTGCTCGTGGTGTTCCTGTCGGCCCCGCCCGCCGCCGCGCGGGTGCGCGAGCTGGCCGTGCCGCCGGGCGAGACGATGGAGTACGAGGTGATCGGCCGGGAGGCGCACCTGCACTTCCCGGCCGGCGGCTACGGGCGGACGAAGTTCACCGCCGCGTACCTGGAGAAGAAGCTGGGTGTGGTGGCGACGGCCCGCAACTGGCGGTCGGTGCTGGCCCTGCGCGACCTCACCGCCGCCTGAGCGACGCCGTCAGAACCGGTACGCCGTGTGGTACTCGGGCACCAGCACACGGCTGCGCGGCGAGACCCGGCGTATCTCGGCGACGAGGGCGTCCAGACGTTCCCGGTCGTTGTCGGCGACAGTCGGCGGGTTGGTCAGCGGCGTCTCGAAGTTGTCCCAGTGCACCGGCACCACGACCTTCGGATGGTCCAGCGCGGCCATCAGCCGGGGCACGTAGTCGGCGGTCGCCGTGGTGGCGGCGGAGGCGACCATCGCGACGTCCGGGGCCAGTCCGCTCAGCTTGCGCTCGTCGAAGTCGCTGGCGCCCATGAAGAACACGGACGGTCCGCCGTCGATCCGGATCTGGTACGCCAGCGTGTCGCCCTCGGGCAGGTCGGCGATCGTCTCCGGGCGGGGCGGCGGGCTGACCCGTACCCCAGGGAAGGCCATCGACCAGGTGGGATTCCGGCTGTGCAGCGAGCCGACCACCTCCACCGTGTACCCGTCGAAGTCGAGCACCTCGCCGCCCTTGACCGGGGCCAGTTGCCCGGTCGGCAGCCCGTACGCCAGGCCGAGGTGGTACGCGGTGAGCGTGCCGAAGACCCGGGCACCGGTCCGGACGGCGATGTGCGGCACGTCGTTGAAGTGGTCCCAGTGGGTGTGGGTGACGAAGATGTTCTCCGCCCGGTCGGCGAGCCGGTCGACCACGTCGGCGGCCACTGTCAGCCGGGTGTCCGGGTTGAACGGCTTCCGGAACAGCCCGGTGTCGTACCGGCTCAGGTACGGGTCGACGAGCACCGTCCGGTCCCCCATGTCGATCCGCCAGCCGGAGGTCCCCCACCAGCGGAAGCTCACCGCGCCGCGGCGGCGCGTGCCGCCGGCGGTGCGGCTCGGCGCGGCAACTGGGTTCGGCCCGGCGGCTCGGGCCGGGGCACCGGCGACGAGTCCGGCGGTGGTGACGACGGCGGCGCCGACTGCGGTGTCGCGTAGCAGTCGACGGCGGGCGTAGCCGGACGGCTGGTTCTCGGGCATGTGTCGTCCTCCCCGTTCGGGATCGGTGATCGGTAGGCCCAGACCACCACCCCGCCGATGCCGATGTCCAAGATCGACGAGCGCAACAGCCGATATCCGGACCGATATCACCGCAGGTCAGGCCGAGGGCTCGGCCTGCATCAACGCAAGGATTCGACAGCGGTCCGGGCCGCCTCCCCCATCGCCAGGTCCACATCGATCCGGCGGGCGGCAAGCCGTTCAGCGCGTACCGCCACCGCTATCGCGTACCTGCGACCGTCGGGATACTCCGCGACGCCCGCTTCGAGGTGCAGTCCCGGCAGGGTGCCGGTCTTCCCGGCGACCCGGACCCCAGGCGGGAAACCGGCGGCCAGCCGGGTCCAGAAGAGCTGCCGTGCCATCAACTCCCGGACCATGGCGCACGCGGGTGCCGGGCCGGCCTCGTCCCGCCACACCAGACGGAGCAGCCGGGTCAGCTCCCGGGCGGTGCTGGAGCTGGTGTGCTCGGGGTCGAAGACCCGCATCGCGCGGACCCGTTCGGGCGACAGGGTGGGGAAGATCCGCGCGAAGTCCGCCTCGGTGCGTGCGCCCACGTCGGAGAGCATCGTCTCGACGAGTTGCCGGGGGCCGCCGACGATCCGGGTGCGCGGCAGGTCCAGCTCCGCGGCCAGCATCGGCAGCACATCCGCCCCGACCCGGCGCAGCAGAAGGTCGGCCGCCGTGTTGTCACTCACCGACATGGCCAGGTACGCGAGGTCGCGCAGGGAGACCTCCACGTCGTCCGCGCAGCCGGCCACACCCCAGCCGCCGAGCCGGTCGGCGGCACCGGCAAGCACCCGTTCGGTCGGGTCGAGCTGGCCGGCGGCTGCCTGCCGGGCGAACTCCAGCACCACCATGATCTTGAAGATGGAGGCGATGACTATCTGCTCGTCGGCGCGCAGCGCCACCTCACCGCCGGTCGGGTCGTCCACGTCCACGACGTGCAGGCAACCCCGCACCCCGGCCCGCCCGAAGATCTCCCCGACCCGTTCCGCCACATCCACGCCGACACGGTAACCAGCGGCGACGCTAGGGTGCCCGGATGGACCTGCTGCGGCACCTGCGGCATTTCGTGGTGGTCGCCCGGGAACTGCACTTCGGCCGGGCCGCCGAGACGCTCGGCATGGCACAGCCGCCGCTGAGCCAGTCGATCCAGCGTTTGGAGCGGGAGCTGGGCGTCACCCTGTTCGACAGGTCACAGCGCCAGGTCGGCCTCACCACCGCCGGCCAGTTGCTGCTCGGCGAGGCCGACGAACTGCTGGCCGGTGAACGCCGGCTGCGTCACCTCGCCGAGCGGGTCCGCCGGGGCGCGCTCGGGGTGCTGCGCGCCGGCGTACCCCCGGAGACCCCGGCCGTGACGTTGCGCGCGCTGCTCGACGCGCTCGCGGCCCGCGCGCCCGGGCTCGCCCTCGACCTGCACGAACTGACGAGCGCCGAGCAGCACCGGATGCTCACGGACGGGCGGCTGGACGTCGGCCTGCTGCACCATCCGGTCGACGGGGCCGGGCTGCGCTTCGGTGAGCCGGTGGACGTACCTGTGGGTGTGCTGCTGCCCCGGGCCTCGCCGCTGGCCCGGCCGCGGGAGATCGCGCTCGCCGATCTGGCCGGCATGGACCTGGTCACCGCGCCACCGGCCACCGCGCCCGGCTGGCACGAGCATCTGCTGACCGTGTGCCGGCAGCACGGTTTCGCCCCGGCCCGGGTCCGCCCCGCGCGCAACCCGGAGTTCCTGTTCGGTCTGCTGCTCACCGGCGGCGCGGTCGCCGTTGAGCCCGCCGCGCTGGCCCGCCGGGAACCGCGTATCGCCTGGCGACCGATCACCGGCACGCCGCTGGTCCGGCGGATCTCCGCGGCCTGGCCGATCCGGGCGGCGCACCCGGCCGCGCCGATGTTCGGCCACCTCGCCACCGAGACGCTGACCGCGCCAGACGAACCGGGCGGGCCGGCGCTCCTCGCCCCGGCGGCCCGGCCGTGGCCGGTGCTGTTCGAGGCCGGCCGGGACGAAAAGTTGGCCCGCTGACCTCCCGCAGTTCACCCCGATCCGACTAACATCGCTGATCATGAATATAAAGCGCGTCACCCGCTCGCGATCCGGGCGGCTGATCGCGGCGGTCGTGCTGGCCGTCGCGGTCGCGATCCCGCTCGGCATGACCGGCGCCGCCTCGGCCGCGACCACACTGACCGTGGCACAGGCCCTCGCCGCGCAGGACGGCCGGACCGCCACCGTGACCGGCTACGTCATCGGCCAGCCCACCGCCACCAACACGGTGCTCACCTCCGGCTTCACCGCGGACACCGCGATCGCCATCGCCGACCAGTCCGGCGAGACCGGTACCTCCCGGATGCTGTACGTGCAGGTCACGGCCGCCTGGCGGAGCACCTTCGGGCTGCTCGGCAACCCGTCGCTGCGCGGGCGGCAGGTGACCGCGACCGGCACGCTGACCGCGTACTTCAGTCACGGCGGGCTGAAGAACCCGAGCGCGATGAGCCTCGGCGGCGGCGCCACGCCGAGCCCTTCCCCGACCCCGACCCCGGCGCCGACCGGCACGTCCGACGCCTACTACGCGGCCGCGGCCGGCAAGACCGGGCCGGCGCTGCGCACCGCGCTGCACGGCATCATCCGCGTGCAGACGAAGCTCAGCTACGACCAGGTGTGGGACGCGCTCAAGGACACCGACCAGGACCCGGCCAACCCGGCGAACGTGATCCTGCTCTACAGCGGACGCTCGCAGAGCAAGACCAGCAACGGCGGCGGTGCGAACGACTGGAACCGGGAGCACGTCTGGGCCAAGTCGCACGGCGACTTCGGCACCGCCACCGGCCCCGGCACCGACGTGCACCACCTGCGGCCGGAGGACGTGTCGGTCAACTCGCTGCGCGGCAACAAGGACTTCGACGCCGGCGGCGGCGCGGTCGCCGAGGCGCCCGGCTGCTACACCGACGCCGACTCGTTCGAGCCGCGCGACGCGGTGAAGGGCGACGTGGCCCGGATGATCCTGTACATGGCGATCCGGTACGAGGGCGGCGACGGCTGGCCGGACCTGGAACCGAACGACTCGGTGTCGAACGGCTCCGCGCCCCGGCTCGGGCGGCTGTCGAAGCTGCTGGCCTGGAACGACCAGGACCCGCCGGACGCCTTCGAGCAGCGACGCAACCAGCGGATCTACGAACGCTGGCAGGGCAACCGCAACCCGTTCGTCGACCACCCGGAGTGGGCCCGGTCGATCTGGAGTTGACGCTCGTCCCCGATGTGAGGAAGCGTGGCGAGCGGGTAGAGACATCCGGTTGGCACGGCCGGGGCGGGCGGCACGGACGCGCCCCGGCACCGCACGATCGGAGATGAGACTCTTCATGGCCCCCAACAGCGTTCCGGACATCGCGCTCAACGACGGAAACTCCATCCCACAGCTCGGCTTCGGCGTGTTCCAGATCGAACCGAAGGACACCGCCCGGGCGGTCGGCACCGCGCTGGAGATCGGCTACCGGCACATCGACACCGCCCAGATGTACGGCAACGAGGCCGAGGTGGGTCAGGCGCTGCGCGCCTCCGGGCTGGACCGCGGCGAGGTCTTCGTGACCAGCAAGCTGAACAACGGCTTCCACCGCCCGGACGACGCCCGCAAGGCGTTCGAGCAGACGCTGCGGGAACTCAAGTTCGACTACCTCGACCTGTTCCTCATCCACTGGCCGCTGCCCACCCGCTACGACGGCGACTTCGTCTCCACCTGGAAGGTGCTGGAGGAGCTGCGTGACGCGGGCACGGTCCGGTCGATCGGCGTGTCCAACTTCCAGGTCGCGCACCTGGAGCGGCTGGCCGCCGAGGCGGACGTGGTGCCGGCGGTCAACCAGATCGAGGCGCACCCCTACCTCGGCAACGAGGAGGTGCGGGCGTACGACAAGGCGCACGGCATCCTCACCGAGGCGTGGTCGCCGATCGCGCAGGGCGCGGTGCTCGGCGACCCGACGGTCGTCGACGTGGCCGAGCAGGTCGGCCGGACCCCGGCCCAGGTGGTGCTGCGCTGGCACGTGCAGCGCGGCGACATCGTCTTCCCGAAGTCGACCACCCCGAAGCGGATCGAGGAGAACTTCGCGATCTTCGACTTCACGCTCCACGACACCGCGATGGAGCGGCTCACCTCGCTGGACCGGGGCGAGGACGGCCGGACGGGCCCGAACCCGGACGAGTTCGACTACATCCCGAGCTGAACCGCCGCACACCGAAGGGCCCGGGGAACCGAGGCCCTTCGACGTTTGACTTCGCGCGCACTCGAAGGGGCAGGGTGACCGGCAAAGCTCCGACGGGGAGGAAATCCATGCGCTACCGCACCATCGGCACCGACCCTGCGACGCGCCGCAAGGTCAGCGTGCTCAGCCTCGGCGCGATGCTCTTCGGCACCGCCACCGACGAGGCCACCTCGTTCGCCATCCTCGACCGCTACGTGGAGGCCGGCGGCACGTTCATCGACACCTCGGACAACTATGCCTTCTGGCAGAACGGGGGCCAGGGTGGCGAGAGCGAGGAACTGCTCGGCCGCTGGCGGCGCAGCCGCGGGGTCGGCGACGAGGTGGTCATCGCCACGAAGCTCGGTGCCCGGCCACTCGCCCCGGGCACCAGCTACGTGGACAACCCCGAAGGGCTGTCGGCGAAGGTGATCCGCGAGTCCGCCGAACGCAGCCGGGAGCGGCTCGGGCTCGACCGCATCGACCTGCTCTACGCCCACATCGAGGACCACACGGTTGCGCTGCGGGAGACCGTGGAGGGCTTCGCCGAGCTGGTCGCGGAGGGCACCGTCGGGCTGCTGGGCGCCAGCAACCACCGCGCCTGGCGGGTGGAGCGGGCGCGGGCGCTCGCCGCCGCGGCCGGGTTGCCCGGGTACGAGGTGCTGCAGTACCACCGCAGCTACCTGCCCCGGCGTCTCGACGTGCCGAGCGAGCTGGACCGGGACGGGGACGTCGGCTGGGTCGGCCCGGACCTGCTCAGCTACCTGCGGGCCGAGCCGCAGCTCACGCTGGTGGCGTACTCGCCGCTGCTCAAGGGCGCGTACGTCCGGCCGGAACGGCTCGGCGAGGAGTACGCGGTGCCCGCCACCCCGGCCCGGCTGGAGGCGTTGCGGGCGGTGGCCGCCGAGACCGGGGCCACCGTCAACCAGGTGGTGCTGGCCTGGCTGATGGGCGGCGACATCCCGTCGATCCCGCTCGTCGGCTTCTCCTCGGTGGCGCAGCTGGAGGAGAGCCTGGGCGCTGTCGACCTGGAGCTGACCGCCGAGCAGCGGACCCGGCTGGACTCGGCGCGCTGACCGGCGCCGGGCCGGGTGGCTCACACGCCACCCGGCCCGTGCCGATCGACCGGATCGTGTCGCTCAGGCGGCCGGGTACCGGTCGACAGCGACGTCGAGCCGCAGGGTGCCGGTGCCCGGCAGGGTCACCTCGGTGGCGTCGGCCGGGCGGGCCGCGCCGTCGAACCAGCCGGCGTAGCTGACGAACGGCGGCGTCCACAGCCACGCCACGGTGACCGGCTGGGGGCCGAGCACGCGCAGCGCGTACTCGCCGTCGCGGTCGGCCGTCCGGCCGATGACCTCACGGG
>NZ_JAGPXV010000266.1:0-7679 GCF_018070405.1 Micromonospora sp. D75 | reverse complement strand
ACCTCCCTGGACGTGTCGGAGCTGGCCGGGCGGGCGGCACGGGCGGGGTTCGCGTACGGCCCGGCCTTCTCCGGGCTGCGTGCCGCCTGGCGCGTCGGCGCGGACGTGTACGCCGAGGTGGCGCTGCCCGAGCCGGCGTCCGGCGACGCCGGTGGGTACGGGCTGCACCCGGCGTTGCTCGATGCCGCCGTGCAGGCGGTCGGGCTGGGCATCGTCGACCCCGGCGAGGCCCGGATGCCGTTCGCCTGGTCCGACGTGACGCTGTCCGCCCACGGCGCCGACACGCTGCGGGTGCGGTTGACCCCCACCGGTCCGGACACGGTGTCCATGCTGGTCGCCGACGCCACCGGGGCGCCGGCACACCGACTGGCCCCTGGTCCCGGATGAACCGCCCGGACCGGGGCCCACCCCGCCCGACCATCGGGCTGCGACTGCGAGCCGTAACGGTCCTGCGGACGTGAGGAGAGCACGGTCCGGCGTCTCGCCCGGACCCGACGACTCCGTTCCGGAACACCTCACGACAAGGACCACGTACTGATGAAACCGACCATCCTGCGCCGCGCCGCCCTCGCGGGCGTCGCCCTGTCCGCCCTGCTCGGCACCGCCGCCTGCGGCGGCGCGGACGACACCGGCGGCATGACGCACGGCACCGGCAGCAGTTCCGCAGCGGGCGCCTCGCCCTCGGCCGACGCCACCGTCAACGACGCGGACGTGATGTTCGCCCAGATGATGATCCCGCACCACCAGCAGGCGGTGACGATGGCCGACCTGGCCCCGACGCGCGCGAACGACCCCGAACTGAAGGCCCTGGCTGCCAAGATCAAGGCGGCGCAGGATCCGGAGATCGCCACCATGAAGGGGTGGCTCACGGCCTGGGGCAAGCCCACGGACCTGCCCAGCGACCACAGCATGCCCGGCATGAGCGCCACGCCCGGGCACGGCATGCCGGGGATGGACTCGGGGATGCCCGGCATGATGTCCGAGCAGCAGATGAAGGACCTCGCCGCGGCGAATGGCGCTGCCTTCGACAAGATGTTCGCCGAGATGATGATCGCCCACCACAAGGGTGCCATCGACATGGCCAGGACCGAACAGGCCGACGGGAGCAACCCCGAGGCCAAGGCGCTGGCCGCCAGGATCGCCTCGGATCAGGCCGCCGAGGTGCAGACCCTGCAGAAGATCCTCGACCGCCTGTAGGCGACCGGGTGCGGCCGGCCCTGGCGTCGGGACCGGCCGCACCGCCACGACACCTGACGTACCCTGACCGGCACGAAGGGAGAGCGCGTGGCGGAACTGGGCCGACTCGAATCGGCAGTGATGGACGTCCTGTGGCGTGCGCCCGAGCCCGTGCTCGTGCGCGACGTCCTCGACGCGGTGACCACCGACCGGGTCCTGGCGTACACGACGGTTCTGACCGTGCTGGACAACCTGCACCGCAAGGGCTGGGCCGTACGGGAGAAGGACGGCAAGGCCTACCGCTACCGTGCCGCCGGTACCCGCGAGGAGATCATCGCGCGGACACTGCGCCGGGTCGTCGAGACGAGCACCCACCCCGACCTGGTGCTCCTGCACTTCGCCCGATCCGCCTCCGACCGCGAGCTGCACATCCTGCGGCAGGTCCTGGACGAGCGGGAGTCCGGGAAGTGAGCCTCGCGCTCGCCCTCGTCACCGGCGCGGCGATGGTCGCCTGGTGTGGCCCCGCCGCGTTGCGGCTGTGCTTCCGGCACGTCGCCGACCCCGTCGCGATGCTGCTCGGCTGGCTCGGCCTGATCGTCGCGGTGTTCGCCACCTTCGTCCTCGCCACCGTGATGCTCCTCGCGCCGGGCAGCACCCGGCAGTGGGCGCTGCACGATCTCGCCCGCATCTGCTGGCACTGGGCGCAACCCAGCCGGCCGCCCGCCGTCGACGAGATCGTCGGGGCGACCGGCGCGCTGCTCCTGCTGGCCCTGCTCGCCCGGTTCACGGCGACCTGCACCCGCCGGGCGCTGCGCGCCCGCCGTGCCCGCCGCGCCCACGCCGACCTGCTCACGCTCGCCGGCGACCCGCCGGAGCGCGGCGAGGCGGCGGTGCTGTGGATCCCTCACCCGACCCCGATGGCCTACAGCCTCGGCGGATCCGGCGGGCTGACGGTGCTGGCCAGCGCCGCCGGTGACCTGCCGGCCGAGCAGCTCGCCGCGGTGCTCAGCCATGAGCGGGCACACCTGCGGGAGCGTCACCACCTCCTGGTGGCCGCCGTGGATGGGCTCGCCGCCGCCGTACCGTGGCTGCCCCTGACCCGCCAGGCGCCCGCGGCCGTGCGCCTGCTCGTCGAACTGCGCGCCGACGCCGCCGCCGTCCGCGAGTGCGGCCCGACCGCCGTCCGCGACGCGCTGCTGACCTTCGCCGGCGCGCCGCACCCGCCGTCCGCGCTGTCGATGGCCGGTGCCGATGTGGCCATCCGGCTGCAGCGCCTCCAGGGGCGCCGCCCGCACCGCCGTAACCTGCTCGCCCGTGCCGTGCTCGCCTCGACCACCCTGGCGGCCCCGCTGGGCGCCGGTGTGGTCACCGGCATCCTGTTCTGCCTGTAGACCCCGGGACCACCCGGGCGTCGCGGCCTACGTGCCGGTGTTGACCAGGATCGCGGTGGCCAGCAGGACAGCCACCATCAACACCGCCTCCGCCAGCACCGTGCGGCGCAGGCGACGCATCCCGTCCGGGGTGGGGTCGTCCAGCCGGGGCACCACCCGCCTGCTGTTGTAGAGCCCGACGACGGCCACGACCGCCACCAACGCGACCTTGACCAGGAGCACCCGTCCCCAACCGGTGCTCACCAGGTGACCGGGCCGGTCCAGGATCGCCACTGTCAGTGCGACGCCTGCGACACCCGTCAACGCCACGGCGGCGCTGGCCGGAACGGAGAATCGCACCGCCATCTCGGCGGCGCCCGTCGGCACACCGAGACGCGCACGCCCGAACAGCAACGCCGCCAGGAGCAGAACCCCGCCGACCCACACCGCCGCGGCGAACGTGTGCGCGACGTCCGCCGCCACGACGATCATCCGCGGTCCCGCGGTGACGGTGTGCCCGTCGAACAGGAACGAACCGAGCAGCAGCGCCACTGTGACACCGAGGAGCACCGGCCGGACCGCTCGCGCGCGTATCCGCTGCGCCTCGCCGCCGCTCACGTCACCGGCGGGCGGCACGACCAGGGGACGAGGGGCGGTCGGGATCGCGGCGACCGTCGCCACGGCGTGCCGCCCGACCGCGTGCCGGCCCCGGATCAGCGCCGCCTCCAGGGAACCGGCCACGAGTAACCCGGCCGCACCGGCGAACCGCAGGCCCAGCCCGGCGGCCACCGGCGTACGGCCGAGCGCGGTCAGCGCCGGTACGCTGACCGCCGAGGTGAGACCGCCCCCGCCGAACACGGCCGCCAGGGCCGCCAGTTCGAGCACCACACCGGCCGCCACAGTCAGCCCGGCGACGCGTACCCAGACCTGGACCAGCCGGATGTCGCTGCGCGTACCCACCAGTGTGGTCAGCGCGAAGACCAGACCACCCACACCGAGCAGGATCGCCCCGTAGGACAGCCACCGCCCCGCCGTGCCGACGAACCGCACCGAACCCTGGTCGGCGTCAGCCGTGTGACCCACCGCGTGCCCAGCGGAATGGGCCGGTGGGGACGCCGACGGAACGGCCGGTCCACCGTGACCGGTGTGCCCGTGCGAACCGGCCGTGGGCCGGGGGGTGGCCGTCGCGCCCGGTGGCGCGTCGGCCGGGACCACGGTGAACGTGACATCGCCGGTCAGGGGATGGGCGTCCGGGGCGGCCACGCTCCAGCGCAGCGTGAACTCCCCGTCGGTCAACGCGGCGGAGGGGTGGACCAGCCAGGTACGGCCCCCGTCGGGGGTGTGAGTGGTCACCGGAACGGCCGCACCCTCGCGGGAGAGCCGGAAGCCGGCCGCGGTGGGCGTGCCGGGGGCGCTGAACGTCAGCCGGATCTCCGCGACCGCGGCGTCCACGCGCGTGCCGTCCGCCGGTACGACCTTGAGCAGCTTGAAGTGCGCGGCGGCGGGCGACGCGAACCCGAGCACCACGAACACGGCGGGACAGCACGCCAGCCACACCAGCAGCACCCACCGTGCCGCGCCGCGCGCCGGTGACCGATGACGCCCCGGGAAAGGCACCGCTGATCCCTTCGTCGAGGAGGCGTGGAGCCGGCGCCCATCGCTCCGACCTGATGCGGTCGCCATCCTAAGGGAACTACTAGCAGTTGGTAGTAGAGAGCTGGCCTGGTCAACGGAGCAGTGCGTCTTCGTGGCGTCGGCGATCCGCGAGGCCGACCGGGTGCGCTACACCGCCTACCGCGTCACCTAGGTGGTTTGCGTTCCGGGCCTCAGGCCTGCGCTCCCGCGTAGATCCACGGCACGATCAGCGCGTACCCGAGCAGGAGCGCGCCGACGGTGACGACCGGTGAAGGTCATGTGGGTGTCGGGTACGCCAGGGCGCGCTTGTCCGGCTTGCCGCTCGCCGCCACCGGAACCCGCTCGATGGCCTGGATCGTCTTCGGTGCCGACGAGTCGCCCAGCGCCTCCGTCACCACGGCACGCAGCCGCCCGGCATCGATGTCGTGACCGGCGGCCGGCACCACGTACGCGTGCACCGCCTCCCCGGTGACGTCGTCGGGACGGCCGACGACGTACGCCTCGGCGACCGTGGGATCGGCGGCGAGGACCCGTTCGATCGGGCCCGCGTACACCAGGTTGGCGTGCACGATGATGACGTCCCGGATCCGGCCGAGCAGGTGCAGGTAGCCGTCGCCGTCCAGCCGGGCCAGGTCGCGGGTGCGCACCCAGCCGTCGACGAACACGTCGGCGCTCTCGTCCGGGTCGTCCCAGTAGGCGGTGGCCTGCGCCGGTGTCCGCACGAACAGTTCCCCCTCGGTGGCGGGCCGGCCGTCGGCGTCCCGGATGGACAGCGCGGTCACCGCCGGTGGGCGGCCGACCGAGGCGAGCGCGGCCGGGGACGCGAGCATCTCGGCCGGCGTCACCATCGTGATCATGCCGGTCTCGGTCTGGCCGTAGCCGTGGAAGACGACGGGGCCGAGCACGTCGAGCGCCTCGGCCAGCCGGCCCGGTGGGAGTGGGGAGCCGGACACCAGCAGGGCCCGCAGGCTGCTCAGGTCGACCGGATCGGCGCGCTGGTCGCGCTCGAGCTGGTACAGCTTGCCCACGGTGATGACGCTGGCGGTCGCCCGGTGCCGGGCGATCATGCCGGGGAAGCCCGGGGGCCGGGCCGCGACGCGGGTGCCGCCCGCGGCCAGGGTGAGGATGCCGTACTCCAGCATCACCTGGCTGCTCAGCGAGCCGAAGACCAGGTAACGCTGGAGCCGGGTGGCGAGGTCGGCGATCGCCGGGGGCCACCGGTCCGGGTACGGGGCCCAGGCCGCGCTCATCGCCGCGTACGTCTGCGCGCAGCCCTTCGGGCTGCCGGTGCTGCCGCTGGTCCAGACGACCCGGGCGACGTCGTCCGGGCGACCGGCGGCGATCAGCGGCCTTCCGTCGTCGGGGGTGCCCGCCAACTCGGCGACCCGGGCGTCGTCGACCAGCAGCGTGTTCTCGCCGAGTTGCCAGGCGCGGTGGGACGGTGTCAGGTCGGGGCGGATTCCGGATACCCGGGCGCCGACCGCGAACGCCGCGATGATCGCCGCGAACGCCTCCGCGGTGACGCCGAGCCGCAGGGCCACCCCGACGCCGGGGCCGGCCCCCGCGGCCCGGAGCCCGGCGGCGATGCGACGGACCAGCCGGTACATCTGGGCCGTGGTGACCCTCCGGTCGCCGTCCTCGAAGACCGGCCGGTCGTCACCGGTGGCGAGCAGGTCCAGCACGGGCTGCGGCCAGACCTCAGCCGGCATCGGAGAGCACGCCCTTGACGAAGAGCACGAGCGGCTGGTGGTGCACGTCCGGCAGATTCCAGTGGTTCTCCAGGTTCTCCGCGAGGTGGTGCGTCGCGACGACCCGGCCGCCGCGATGGACCCGGACGACCGGGTGCAGGTAGCTGGCGTCGTGCGCGTGCGCGGCGTCGTTCTCGGCGATCCGCGGCACCGTGACGTCGAACGGGTCGACCTGGTCGTGGTCCGGCCCGTACTCCAGGGTGACCACGAACGCGAACGGCTCCGGGCCCAGGCCGCCGTCGTGCACGTACGCGACGGGCACCTCCTCGTGGTAGCGCGCGGTGTCGCCGTCGACGACGACGACGTCGCCGAGGACCGCGAACTGCTGCCACAGCGCCGAGGTGCGGTTGATCCGGGCGATGACCGCGTCGGCGATCGCCTCCGGGGTGGGTTCCAGCGGCGTGGCCGGCCACGGGGTGTCGTGGTGGCGGGCGCCGAGGATGCGGTGCAGGGCCCGCACGCCGTACCGGAAGCCGTGGATGAACCCGTTCGTCGAGCGCTTGAAGTCGCGCTGCTGGGTGAGGGTGCCGGCGAAGTAGAGGCCGGGCACGTTCACCGACTCGTACGCCGGGGTCTGCTCGGGGAAGCGGTCGTTGATGACCAGCCGTGGCCGGGCGGACGGGTCGAAGATGCTCGCGTCGAACCGGAATCCGGTGCAGAGGATGACCCGGTCGTAGTCGATCTGCCGGATCGCCTCGACCGTGCGGGCGTACCGGAAGTCGATCCGGTAGCCGCCGTCGTCGCGCCGGGCGATCCGCTCGACGACGCCGTCGAGGACCGCGTTCTGCGACTTGAGCTGGTACGTGTCGAGGAAGTTGTTGTTCACCGCTCGCAGGTGCCCGACGTAGTGCGACTGCCACGCCAGCTTGATCGAGTGCGGGCCGGCGACGTGGATGACAGCGGCCGTCTCGACCAGGGCGTCAGCGGTCTCGAAGGCCGAGTTGCCCTTGCCGATGATGAGGACGCGCTGGTTCGTGAAGTCGTCCGGGTCGACGCTGACCGTGTCGTACCGCTCGGCGAGCGCGGCGCCCTCGATCGGCGGGACGTACAGCTGGGACACGCCGGTGGCGACGACCACCCGGCGGGCGGTGAGGGTGTCGTCGCCGGTGTCGACGGTGAACAGGTCGCCGTCGCGCGCGATCCGGGTGACCCGGGTGTCGTACCTGACCCGGAGGCCGCGTGCGAAGTCGGCGAGGTAGCGCACCAGGTCGGCCGCGTCCGGGAAGTACCGGCGGCTGTAGTTCTTGAACAGCAGCGCCGAATCGTCGGTGAGCAGCGAGTTCCAGTCCGCGCGCAGGTTGAACTCCGGATCGTCGGACCCGGTCCAGACCTTGTTGATCGAGATGAGTTGCCGGTGCCGGGGGTAGGTGGTGAAGAACGTGCCCGGCGCCGGGCCGGCCTCCAGGACCAGGTAGTCGCGGCCGTCGCGCTCCAGCAGGTGAGCGAGCTGCAACCCGGCCGGTCCGGCTCCGATGATCAGATAGTCGACCGTCATGCGCCGCAACGTAGCGACTCGATCTCAGAGCGTTCTGAGAATTCGTCTCTAGGGTGCGATCGCATGACGACAGAGGTGGACCTCGATGTCCCACTGCGGATCGCCGACCTCCGTGCCGCCCGTGACCCGGTCAAGGTCGTGGTCGGAGCACAGGCCAGGGAGCGCGTCACGGCCGCCCGTACCTTCCTGTCCGCGGTGCTCGGCGACGACCGCGCGGTGTACGGCGCGACCACCGGCTTCGGCGCTCTCGTCGGG
>NZ_JAGPXV010000265.1:0-7694 GCF_018070405.1 Micromonospora sp. D75 | reverse complement strand
CTTCGCAGGCGACGTCGGCATCGACGGACGGCCCGGCCTGCACCACCACCCAGGGCAAGGAGTCCAGCAATGGCGAAACGAACATCCCTTCTCTCCTCCGTCGCCGCCGCGGCCGTGCTCCTCGCGGCGGCGGCCGGCGGCGCACTCAGCGCCGACCTCGGCGAGACGGCGCAGGCGTCGACAAACGGCACGCTCGCGGCGACCGCCGGCTGCGGCAAGGCGCCGACGCTGTCCAGCGGAACGCGCACCATCTCCAGCGGCGGGCAGAACCGCAGCTACATCCTGCGCATCCCGGACGGGTACGACCGCAACCACCCGTACCGGCTGATCTTCGGGTTCCACTGGCTGAACGGCTCGGCCAACAACGTCGCCTCGGCCGGCTACTACGGCCTGCTGCCGCTGTCGAACAACAGCACGATCTTCGTCGCGCCGCAGGGCATCGACAACGGCTGGGCCAACACCAACGGCCGGGACCTGACGCTGTTCGACGACATCTCCCGGCAGATCGAGAACGACCTCTGCGTCGACACGTCCCAGCGGTTCGCGCTCGGCTGGAGCTACGGCGGGGCGATGAGCTACGCGGTGGCCTGCGCCCGGCCCAACGTCGTCCGCGCGGTCACCGTCATCTCCGGCGCGAACCTGAGCGGCTGCAACGGCGGCACCCAGCCGGTCGCCTACTTCGGCATCCACGGCATCTACGACAGCGTGCTGAACATCTCCATGGGCCGGTCACTGCGCGACACGTTCGTCCGGAACAACGGCTGCACCGCGCAGAGCCCGCGCGAGCCGAGCCGGGGCAGCCTCACCCACATCACCACCACGTACTCCGGCTGCCGCGAGGGCTACCCGGTGCAGTGGGCCGCGTTCGACGGCGACCACACCCCCAGCCCGGTCGACGGGTCGTCCAGCCCGAACGACTCCCGGACCTGGACCTCGGGGGAGATCTGGCGGTTCTTCAGCCAGTTCGCGTCCACCACGCCGCCGACCACGGCGCCGCCGACCTCCGTGCCGCCGACCACGCCGCCGGTGACCACCGCACCGCCCACGACTCCGCCGGTCACGACCCCGCCGCCTGGTGAGCCGGGCGCCTGCACCGCGACCTACCGGACCGTGAACACCTGGCCGGGCGGCTTCCAGGCCGAGGTCACCGTGGCCAACAACGGCGCCACCACGCTCAACGGCTGGACCGTACGCCTGACCCTGGCCTCCGGCCAGGCGATCAGCAGCCTCTGGAACGGCGTCAACACGGGCACCTCCGGCTCGGTGTCGGTCCGCAACGCCGACTACAACGGCACGGTCGGCGCGAACGGCTCGACCACGTTCGGGTTCACCGCCACCGGAAACGGGGCCACCGCGCCCAGCGGAGTCAGCTGCACCAGTCCCTGATCTCCGTACCGCCGAACCCCCGCACGGGGAGCCGGGCCGTGGGTGGCACGCCGCCGCCCTCGGCCCGGCACCGCCGGGACAACTGAGGTCCCGCCGGACGCCGGGATGTGCTCTAATTAACTCTGGTCGATGTTCGCGCTAACATTTACGACCCCACAGGCCACCACCACCGACATGTCGGGGCCGCCGCTACACCACTGTTAGCGCTTACACCGACGGCCATCCACAACTCGCGAGGCACCGTGCCGGACGGTCGGGTGCTCGCGCGTATCCGAGGAGCCGTCATGGTGATCCCCCGTCCCCGGTCCATCCGATCCGGACCACCGCGTATGACCATCTCCGCCCTGGTGCTCGTCCTGGCCGTCGCCGGCGCCGCCGTGGCCGCGCAGACCCGAAGCGCCGTGGCCGCCCCCGGGCCCGGCTCCATCGTGGGCGTGCAGTCCGGCCGCTGCGTCGACGTCCCCAACGGCAGCACCACGAACGGCACCCAGGTCCAGCTGTACGACTGCACCGGCGGCACGCCGCAGAGCTGGACGTACACGTCGGCGAAGCAGCTCACGGTGTACGGCAACAAATGCCTGGACGCCAACGGCCAGGGCACCAGCCCGGGCACGACGGTGATCATCTGGGACTGCAACGGCCAGGCCAACCAGCAGTGGAACATCACCTCGGCCGGCACCGTCACCGGTCAGCAGTCCGGGCTGTGCCTGGACGCGACGAACGCGGGCACCGCCAACGGCACCAGGATCATCCTGTGGACCTGCAACGGACAGGCAAACCAGCGGTGGAACGTCTCGACCACACCGTCGTCACCGCCGCCCACCTCGACGCCGCCGCCCGGCGGCCGGCCGTGCGACATCTACGCTGCGGGCGGCACCCCGTGCGTCGCGGCGCACAGCACCACCCGGGCGCTGTTCTCGGCGTACGGCGGCAACCTCTACCAGGTCCGCCGCTCCTCGGACAACGCCACCCGCAACATCGGGCTGTTGAGCGCGGGCGGCTACGCCGACGCCGCTGTGCAGGACGCGTTCTGCTCCGGTACGAGCTGCGTGATCACCGCCGTGTTCGACCAGTCGGGACGCGGTAACGACCTGTGGTACCAGGGCTCCGCGCAGGTCCCCGGCTCCACCTCCAGCCGGCCCGCGAACGCGACGAGCGAGTCGCTGACGGTCGGCGGCGCCCGGGCGTATTCCCTCTACATCAACCCTGGGAACAGCTACTGGCGGGACGGCCACCTGACCGGTGTCCCCACCGGCTCCGCCCCCGAGGGCATGTACATGGTGACCAGCGGCACCCACGTCAACAGCGGCTGCTGCTTCGACTACGGCAACAGCGAGACCACCCGCAGCGCCGACGCGGCGGGGGCGATGGACGCGATCAACTTCAGCACCAGTTGCTGGTTCGGCGGCTGCTCCGGCAGCGGCCCCTGGGTGCAGGCCGACCTGGAGTGGGGTCTCTACCCGGGCGGCAGCCAGTCCTGGAACCCGAACCAGCGGGCGTTCACCAACCGGTTCGTCACCGCCACCCTGAAGAACAACGGCACCTCGCGGTTCGCCATCAAGGGCAGCAACGCCCAGTCCGGCGGCCTCTA
The DNA here is from genome assembly GCF_018070405.1 of Micromonospora sp. D75. Classification (NCBI taxonomy): domain Bacteria; kingdom Bacillati; phylum Actinomycetota; class Actinomycetes; order Micromonosporales; family Micromonosporaceae; genus Micromonospora; species Micromonospora sp. D75. The sequence goes on along the minus strand of NZ_JAGPXV010000265.1, from coordinate 4,717 downwards.
CACGCTCTACGACGGGTCGCTGCCGGCCGGTTACAGCCCGATGCGTAAGCAGGGCGCGATCATCCTGGGCAGCGGCGGCGACTGCTGCAAGCCCGGCGGCGGCGCGAACCTCAGCGCCGGCACCTTCTACGAGGGCGCCATGGTCGCGGGCTATCCGTCCGACGCGACCGAGAACGCCGTCCAGGCCGACATCGTCGCCGCCGGCTACCGCTGACCGGCGAGCCACTCGGCGACCACACTCCGCATCTCCCGAAAGGACTCGTCATGTCCGAGCCGAGATGGATACGCCGACTGCTGGCGGCGTTCGCCGTCACCGTCCTGGCCGCCGCCGGCGGCCTGATCCTCACCGCCGGCCCCGCACAGGCCGCCACCTCGATCACCGTCAACGGCGCCTCCGGCGGCCAGACGTTCGACGGGGTCGGCGCGGTCAGCGGCGGCGGCGGCAACAGCCGGCTGCTGATCGACTATCCGGAGCCGCAGCGCGGGCAGATCCTGGACTACCTGTTCAAGCCCGGTTACGGCGCCGCGCTGCAGATCCTCAAGGTCGAGATGGGCGGCGACACCAACTCCACCAGCGGGTCCGAGCCGAGTCACGAGCACGTCCGGGGCGATCTCAACTGCAACCGCGGCTACCAGTGGTGGATCATGGAGCAGGCCAAGGCCCGCAACCCCGCCATCAAGCTGGCGGCCCTGCCGTGGGGCGCTCCCGGGTGGATCGGCAACGGCAACTTCATGTCCCAGGACATGATCAACTACTTCGTGGACTGGCTGGGCTGCGCGCGGCAGCACAACCTGACCATGGACTACATCACCGCCGCCCAGAACGAGAAGCGGACGGACGCGAACTGGACCATCAGCCTGCGCCAGGCGCTGAACGCCAACGGCTACAGCGGCGTGAAGATCATCTACGGGGACGACTACCCCGGTAGCTGGGGCCCGGCCAACGCCGTGGCCGGCAACGCCACGCTGCGCAACAGCATCGACGTGCTCAGCGGCCACTACCCGTGCGGCTACCTCAGCGCGCAGACCACCTGCACCGTGTCCTCGACAGCCACCTCCACCGGCAAGACGCTGTGGAACAGCGAGGGCGGCTCGCAGGACTACAACGACGGCGCCAAGCCGCTGGCCCGCGGCATCAACCGCGGCTACATCGACGGCCGGATGGTCGCCTACCTCAACTGGGACCTGATCGCCGCCATCACGCCGAACCTGCCCTGGTCCACGGTCGGGCTGATCCTGGCCAACCAGCCCTGGTCCGGCTGGTACTCGGTCGGCAAGAACACCTGGGCGCTGGCCCACACCACCCAGTTCACCGCACCCGGCTGGCGCTACCTGGACTCGGCCTCGGGCTACCTGGGCGGCAACCGCAACAACGGCAGCTACGTGTCGCTGCGCTCGCCCACCACCGGCGACTACAGCACCGTCATCGAGACCATGGACGCCACCGCGGCCCAGCAGGTCACCATGACCGTCACCGGCGGGCTGTCCACCGGCCAGGCGCACATCTGGGCCACGAACCTGAACTCGACAAACCCGAACGACTTCTTCGTCCGCACCGCGGACGTCACCCCGTCGGGCGGGTCGTTCACGTTCACCGCCCAGCCCGGCCACCTCTACACCGTCACCACCACGACCGGGCAGGGCAAGGGCACCGCCACCAGCCCGGCGCAGGGCTCGCTGGGCCTGCCGTACCGCGACGACTTCGACAGCTATGCCAGCGGGCGGTTCCCGAAGTACCTCCAGGACATGCAGGGCGCGTTCGAGATCGTCGGCTGCGGCGGCGGCCGGTCCGGCATGTGCCTGCGCCAGATGTCCGCGCAGGCGCCCATCACCTGGAAGACCCTCGCCGACCCGGCGACCTACGGCGGGAACCTGAGCTGGGGCAACTACACGGTCTCCGCCGACGTCCTGCTCGAACAGTCCGGCTACGCCCAGATCCAGGGCCGCGTCGGCAGCACCAACCTGGACCCGATCGGCCGCTACAACGCCTACTTCCTGCGGGTCACCGACGCCGGCGCGTGGTCCATCCTGCGCAACAACACCGCCGGGCAGCTCACCACGCTGCGCAGCGGGAACGTCGCGGCGCTCGGCACCAACCGCTGGCACAGCCTCGCGCTGGGCTTCGCCGGCACCACCATCACCGCCACCATCGACGGCGCCACGGTCGGCACGGCCACCGACTCCACCTTCGGCTCCGGCCAGGTCGGCTTCGGCACCAGCCAGGGCGAGACCGCGCAGTTCGACAACCTGTCGGTGGTCGCCGGCCCGGGCGGCAACCCCGGCGGTACGAGCGGCGCGTGGCTCAACCCCAACTCCAGCCGCTGCCTCGACGTGCCGAACCAGTCCCAGACCAACGGCACCCAGGTGACGTTGTGGGAGTGCAACGGCGGGACCAACCAGCAGTGGACGGCGACGTCGAGCCGGCAACTCCAGGTGTACGGGAGCAAGTGCCTGGACGCCGAGGGGCAGGGCACCTCGTCCGGCACCCGGGTGATCATCTGGGACTGCAACGGCGGCGCCAACCAGCAGTGGAACGTCAACACCGACGGCACGATCACCGGCGTCCAGTCCGGACTGTGCCTGAGCCCGAACGGCGGCGGGACCGGCAACGGCACCTCGATCATCCTGTCCGCCTGCACCGGCGCGAACAGCCAGAAGTGGAGCCGGGCGTGACGGCCCGACCCTCGCCGACCACACCATCCGCCGCGGCGCGGCCTACCCCGGGAGATGACCTGTGACGTCAACGCTATGGAGAACCGACCGCCGGACCAGACGATGGCTCGCTCTGGCGGTGACCCTGCTCGCCCTGCTGGGGCTGGCCCCGGCCATCGCCGGCGGGCTGAACCCCACTGCCGCCCGGGCGGACAACCCGATCGTGCAGACCATCTACACGGCCGACCCGGCCCCGCTCGTGTACAACAACCGGGTCTACCTCTACACCGGCCACGACGAGGACAACTCGACCTGGTTCACCATGAAGGAGTGGCGGGTCTACTCGTCCGACGACATGGTCAACTGGACCGACCACGGATCGCCGCTCAGCCTCGCCACGTTCAGCTGGGCCAAGCAGGACGCGTGGGCCGGCCAGGCGGTCCACCGCAACGGCAAGTTCTACTGGTACGTGCCGATGGTCGTGCGGGCCACCGGCCAGATGGGCATCGGGGTGGCGGTGGCGGACAGCCCCACCGGGCCGTTCCGGGACGCCATCGGGCGCCCGCTGGTGAGCAACGGTGAGATCGACCCGACCGTGTTCATCGACGACGACGGCCAGGCGTACCTGTACTGGGGCAACCCCCGCCTGTGGTACGTCAAGCTGAACGCGGACATGATCTCGTACTCGGGCAGCCCGACCCAGATCCCGCTGACCGCGGCGGGTTTCGGCGCACGGACCGGTGACGCGAACCGGCCGACCCTCTACGAGGAGGGTCCGTGGGTGTACAAGCGCAACGGCCTCTACTACATGGTCTTCGCGGCCAAGTGCTGCTCGGAGTTCATCGCCTACTCCACCGCGCCCGGGCCGCTGGGGCCGTGGACGTACCGCGGCACCGTCATGCCCACCCAGGGCAGCAGCTTCACCAACCACCCCGGCATCACCGACTACAAGGGCGGCTCGTACTTCTTCTACCACAACGGCGCGCTGCCCGGCGGCGGCGGTTTCACCAGGTCGGTGGCGGTGGAGAAGTTCTCCTACGGCGCTGACGGCTCGATCCCGACGATCAACATGACCACCACCGGCGCGCCGCAGATCGGCACGCTCAACCCGTACATCCGGCAGGAGGCCGAGACGAGCGCCTGGGCGTCCGGCGTGGAGACCGAGCCGGCCAGCGGCGGCGGGATGAACGTCGGCTTCATCGACAACGGCGACTACCTCAAGATCAAGGGCGTCGCCTTCGGGTCCGGCGCGACCTCGTACACCGCCCGGGTGGCCTCCGCGGGCAGCGGCGGCACCATCGAGCTGCGGCTGGACGGCACCAGCGGCCCGGTGGTGGGCACCTGCCGGGTGTCCGGCACCGGCGGCTGGCAGACCTGGGCCGACACGACCTGCGCGGTCAGCGGCGCCACCGGCACCCACGACCTCTACCTGCGGTTCACCGGCGGCAGCGGCTCGCTGTTCAACATCGACCACTGGCGGTTCACCCCCGCCGGGAGCACGCCGCCGCCCACCGACCCGCCGACCACCACGCCGCCGCCGATCGATCCCCCGCCGACCACTGCGCCGCCCACCACGCCGCCGCCGGGCGGTGGCGCCTGCACCGCCACCTACCGCACCACGAACTCCTGGTCGGGCGGCTTCCAGGCCGAGGTGACAGTCACGGCCGGCGCCGCGGCGCTCAACGGGTGGTCGGTGCGGTGGAACCTGGCCGGTGGCCAGAGCATCAGCCAGGTCTGGAGCGGCACGCTGAGCACCAGCGGCTCCACCGCGACCGTCAGCAACGCCGCGTACAACGGCTCCGTGCCCGCGTCCGGCTCCACCACGTTCGGCTTCATCGCCAACGGCTCGCCGACCACCCCGTCCCTGACCTGCACCACCCCGTGAAAGGAGCACACATGCGTACCACTGTGCGGAGATGGCTCACCGCGGGCGCCGCGCTCGCCGTGCTGGCCGCCGGTGTGCTGACGGCGACCGGACCGGCGGCCGCCGAGTCCAACGGCGGCACCCGCGTGATGCCGCTCGGTGACTCCCTCACCGAGGGCACCCAGGTGCCGGGCGGCTCCC
>NZ_JAGPXV010000264.1:0-7695 GCF_018070405.1 Micromonospora sp. D75 | reverse complement strand
CGCCCGCCCAGGGCTTCTCGATTCCTGACCGGTCCGCGCCGCCGTGCGCACGGGACCTTTGCCCGGCCGCCCTACCCTGCCGACAAGAGCAGCCGAGCCACGGGGGGCAGGCATGCAGATCATCGAACACAGCGTCATCGGCACCCGCTCGGCCGTGCTCCGGCTACGCCGGCCCGGCAGCCGGTTGGAGTTCCTGGTGTTCCCGATGCTCCACGTGGCGAGCCCGGGGTTCTACGCAGCGGTCACGAAGCGGCTCCGGGAATGCGACCTGCTCGTCGTCGAGGGCGTCAGCGGCCGGTCGGTGGTCGGCTCGGCGTTGACACTCACCTACCGGGCCATGCCGGCCAACCGGCGCTCCGGCCTGGTGACGGACCCCATTCCGTACGCGTCCCTCGGTGTCGAGGTGCTCAACCCGGACGTGTCGGCGGCGGAGTTCGCCGAGGGCTGGCGGGCGATGCCGCTGCGGTACCGCCTCCAGATGTGGCTGGTGATCCCGTTCGTGACGGTGATGCAGTTCTTCGGCGGCACCCGGCGTCTGCTCTCACCGGAGATCGAGGTGAACGACCTGCCGTCGGCCGCCGACGAGCGGTACGCCGACCACGAGTTCACCGAGCACGCCGAGCGCGCGTTCGGCGGCGAACGCGACGAGCGGCTGCTCGCCGCGTTGTCCGAGCTGATCCGTACCCGGTCCTCCGAGCGCATCGACGTGGCGGTCGTGTACGGCGCCGGGCACGTGCCGGCGATCGTGCGCGGGCTCTTCGAGCTGCACGGATACCGGCCTCGCGCAGCCGAATGGCTCACCGTTCTGGAGCGGTGAGCCGGACGCTCAATCGGCGGCCAGCTCCGGCCGGTGCTCCTTGATCCACTCCTGGACGTCCGACTTCAACCAGACCTTGCCCTGCACGAGGTCGGCCACCGGCTCCGGGAAGTTGCGGTTACTGGTGATCACGTAGACCCGCTGCTTGCTGATGCCGCCCAGCATCACGCGAATCTCGGCTGCGCCCACCAGCTCCATACGCCGGACGCTAGACAGTTGACCTGGCTCCTTGACTCGGGTCAACGCCTCGGTCACCGTATGGGGTATGCCGACATCCTCGCCGCCGGGCCGCCCGCCCAGAGCGATCCGGCCGCACGTGGCGATCCGGCCGCTGTGGCTCTGCCGGGTCTGCGCCGGCCCGTGGCCGTGCCAGCCCGCGCGCCTGTTGTTGCTGCTGGAATACCGGCGGGACCGGGTGGCGCTGTCGATCTACATGGCGACATGCCTGTTCGACGCCGCCGCCGACCTGCTGAGACTCAACCCCGATCCGGGCCCACGTCCCGACGAACTGTTCCACCGGTTCGTCGCGTGGACGAGACACACCTGAGCGGACAGGTCACTCTCGTCCCGCCGGGCCCGCTGACCAGTCGTCCACCCGCATCCGCGACGGCGACCTCGCTGTCTCAGAGCGCCGCACGAACCCGGCGACGGCGAGCGCGCTCATCGTGGTGGCCACGGCAGCGGCCAGCACCAGGAGGGTGGTCTCCACCTGCACCGTACGCATGTACTCGCCGCCGTTCGCGGTGGCCGACGCGTAGCGCACGGCCGCGAGCGGGTTGAGCAGCACCGCGGCGATGCCGGCGGTCCAGGCCGCCCTCGGTAGCCGCTCGTCGCCGGGACTGACGGTCCGCCGGGCGGCCCAGCAGCCGAGGGCCGCGAACGTGACGAGCAGCGTGACCGGCAGCAGCCAGAGCACGGCGGGCAGCAGGTCGCGGAGGGGCACCACGGCGTCGAGCAGCTCCACCGGGAAACTGGCGCCGTCGTGGGTCACCACGCCGATCCGGTGGCGGTAGGCCGCGAGCGCGACCAGGGTGCAGCCGATGTGGACGGCGATCAGGGCGACGAGGGCGGACAGTGCGGCGCGGCGGGCGGACACCGGGCCGAGGCTACCGCCCGCGCGCTCCGGCGGGGGGCCGCCCGCACCGCGCGGTCAGACACTCAGGGCGAGATCGGCGACCTCGGCCGCGCAGCCCCAGGACAGCGTCACCCCGGCGCCGCCGTGGCCGTACGCGTGCACCAGCCGCCCGTCCGCCGGGTCGATCTCGACCCGGGGGCCGCCGTGCCGGGCCGGCCGCAGCCCGATCCGCTCCCCCAGCACCGGCGCGTCCGCGAGTTGCGGCACCAGCGCCACGCACCGGCGGCGGATCGCCGCCGCCTCCTCCGGGTCGGGACGGGTGTGCCACACCCCCGCCTCGTAGGTGCCGCCGAGCACCACGTCGTGGCGGCGCGGATGCACGTACGTGATGCCGGCCGGGTCGCCCTCGTCGCGTACCGAGACGGTCAGGCCGGGGTTCGCCACCAGCAGGACGTGCCCGCGCGCCGGGTACACGGCCGGGTCGGCGGCGAGCCGCCCGGCGGCCAGACCGGTCGCGTTCACCACGACCGGCGCGACCTCGTACGCCTCGGCGAGCGTGCCCAGCGCACGGCGGACGACCCGGCCGCCGCCCGACTCCAGGCGCTCCCGCAGCCAGGTGAGGTACGGGGTCATCTCCACCGACGGGGCGGTGAACCGCAGCAGCGCGGTGTACGGCGGCTCCGCCGGCTCGGCCGTCAGGTCGCCGCAGGCGTCGGCCCACCAGGGCGGCCCGGCGTAGCGGTGGCGCAACCACATCCGGGTGGGCCGGTCGACCACCCCCGGCACGCCGTCGGCCGCCTGGCGGCGCAGCTCGGCGTGGGTGTCCCGGGCCCAGCGCAGCACCCGTGGGTCCTCGTCGGTGTGGCTCGGGTACCAGACGGCGGCGGCCACGGTGGACACCGTGTCGGCCGGGTCGTGGGCGGTCAGCACGGTGACCCGGGCGCCCCGCCGCTGGAGCGTGAGCGCTGTCGTCATCCCGATGACCCCGCCGCCGACCACCACCACGTCCGCCTCGGTCATGTTCCGCTCCCGTCACCCGTACCCGTGTGTTCCTGCCGATGGTGGCCGCCCGGACGCCCGGTGTCCAAGACGGATCGGGCGGCGCACGGGACAAATCGCTTTGTCCGTCTCGGTTACGCTCGTGGCGTTTGGCCTTGGGGAGGTCTCATGAGTGCGGATCCTTCGATGAGCGGCGACTTCACCCGCATGCTCGACGCGACGATGGCGGCACTTCGGACAGTGGGTCCGCCGCCGGCGGACGAGCCGGAGACACCGGCGGTCGGCGAGGCCGCCGACGGGCAGGTCCGCGCCGAGATGGGACGCGACGGCAAGCTCCACGCGCTGCACGTCGAGCCGCGGCTGATGCGGCTCGGCTCCGAGGAGCTGACCGCGCACATCGTCAGCGCGGTGAACGCGGCGATCGACGGGCTGCGTACCGGCGAGAATCCGCAGGTCGCGGACATGTCGCAGTTACGGGAGCAGTTGCAGGAGGTACGGGACACCGCCGTTCCCCGGCTCGGGTCGTTCCTCGATGCGCTGACCGAGGCGCAGGAGCGGATGGCACGCGGCGGGCAGCGATGAGCGGCGGAGGCTTCGAGGTGCACCCGCCGCTGATCCGGGCCGCCGGGCGGGGCGTCACCGACGCGGCCAAGCGGTTCACCGGCGAGCTGGAGGCGTTCGAGGCACGGATGCAGGGCTACGGCGAGCCGTGGGGCGCCGACGACATCGGGTCGCTCATCGGCATCGCCTACACCGAGGTGGCGAACTACATCTTCGACTGCGTCGGCATGGCCGCCGACGAGTTCACCGCAGCCGGCACCGACATCGCCGGGATGGCCGACTCGTACGAGCGGGTCGACGAGGACGGCGCGGGCACCATGCGTTCGCTGGCCGGCGGGCTGGGCTGAGCCGTGGGACTGCAACTACCGGGTGAGCTGGTCACCGCGCTCGGCTGGATCGGCTACACCTGGCCGGCCGCCGACGAGGAGAAGCTCTTCGAGATGGGCCAGGCGTGGCTGGAGTTCGGCGGCCGGATCGGGGCGGCGGCCGGCGCGGCGGACGCGGCTGCCGCGCAGGTGTGGACGCAGAACGTCGGTCCGGCGATCGCGGCGTTCCAGAAGTGGTGGGGCGGCGAGCAGAACGGGCCTGTCGTGCTGCACGACAGCATGCCCGCGGCGATGCTGCTCGGCGCCGGGCTGATCATCTGCGCGGCGATCGTCCTGGCGCTGAAGATCGCGGTGATCGTGCAGCTCGCCATCCTCGCGTTCGAGGTCGCCCAGGCGATCGCCACCGCCGTGGTCACGTTCGGCGCCTCGCTGGCCGAGATCCCGATCTTCCAGATCATCACCCGGGAGATCGTCGGCGCGCTCATCGACCAGGTCATCGGGAGACTGCTCGATGCCTAGCCCGAGGCGCGGCCGGGGCGCCGCCGCGAAACCGGCGGCCGGCAAGATCGTCCGCAAGGCGGTCGAGAAGCTGGAGAAGCCGATCGTCCGGGTCACCGGGCCCAACCGGAGCCTGCCGACGAAGGTCGTCCGGGTGCAGCGCCGGGACTTCCACGCCACCGCCCAGTTCCGGCGCAAGATGGCCGCGCTGAAGAAGCTCAGCGACGACGGCAAGCTCTACAAGGCCACCAACCCGGTGGCCCGCGACAAGAACCTCACCGACGGGTACAAGGACCGGATCCGCCAGAAGATCTGGGACAAGTACTGGCCGCACGACAAGGACCTCGCCAACCGGCTCAGTCAACGGCTCAGCGACTACCACCCCGACCACGTGTGGGAACTGCAGCTCGGCGGGCCGGACACCGTCAACAACCTCAAGCTGCTGCATGGTAGAACCAACACGGACATCGGCTCCCAGATCTGGGGGCAGATCCAGAATCTGCCGGACGGAACCCCGATCCGAATAGAGGTAGTGGATTGACTTCCGATCTCGCGCAGCTTCTCGCCGAACTCCGCGCCGACCTGGCCGCGGACGAGCCGGCCAGTCTCGCGTACGGGCAGATCGGCGACCCGGCCGACGAGGGCGACGTGCCGGCGGAGCTGCCGGACGGCGTCCGCGAGTTCCTGCTCGTGGCCGACGGGCTGCGGGCCGGCGCGTTCGAGCTGGCCTCGACCGGCCGGCTGCCCGGTGTCCAGTACTTCCTCGACTACGCGCCCCACTTCTCCCCCATCGGCCAGGACAAGGGCGGCTGGCTGGTCGTCGGCACACGCAGCGACGAGCCGATCTTCCTGGAGCGCGCCACCGGGGCGGTCTGGTACTTCCCGCCGACCGGCACCGAGTGGTTCATGGGCGACGCGTTCGAGGAACTGGCGCCCGACCTCGACTCGTTCGTGCACTACTACGTGCTCGGCCCCGGCTACGCCGAGCTGGTCACCGACGACGACGGGTGGTACGCGTTCCTCGACCGGCAGGGCCTGCTCGACGAGGCCGAAGCCGAGGACGAGGACGAGGCGCAGCCGTGACAGTCACCCGTGAGCAGCTCACCGCGCTGTGGGGTGAGCGGGGCGTCATCTACTTCCCCGACCAGCGTTTCGACGCGATCCTCGGGCCGCTCGGGCCGGAGGTGTTCCCGCCCGACGGCGCGCTTCCGGTCGAGGTGCCGATCCTGTTCACAGTGGACGTCTCGGTCCCCGACGTCGAGCTGTTCTCCACGCTGTCGATCGAGCTGGGCGACCAGGGCCCCCGCCCGTACGTCGTGCTGGGCGCCTCGCCGGAGGACCCGGCGCTGCTGTTCTGCCTGGACGCGGGCACCGGCGCGGTGATCCTGCTGGACCTGGAGACGCCGAACCTGGAGACGGTGAACAGCACGTTCGCCGCGTTCGTGGAGTTCCTCTACCGGCTCGGCCAGCTCATCGCCACCGACCCCGGCGGGCGGGAGCGGGCCGCGCGGGCGGCGGCGATCCGCGACGACCTGCGTCCGGTCGACCCGGTCGCGTTCGCCGAGCCGGAGTCGTGGTGGAACATGGCCTTCGACGAGCTGGAGTCGACCGCCTGAGGTCAACCGGCCGCCGGTGCGGCCCGGTCCGCGCCGGTCAGCCCGGCGACGAGCAGCAGGTACGCGGCCAACTCCACCGCCACCGTCAACGCCGCCACCGGTTGCGGCATCGCCAAGGTGGGCGGGATGGCGTACCAGGCGAACAGGGCGGTGCCGTCAGCCGAGACAGGCAGGTGCACGGCCTCGATGCCCGCGTCGAGCAGCGGCAACGCGAGCACCGCCAGCAGTGCCGCGCCGGTCGCGGCGAGCCGTCGGCCCCGCCCGGCCAGCAGCACGGCGAGCGCCAGCGCGGCGAGTGCGAGCGCCAGCGGCGGCAGCACCGCGAGGACGAGCGCGGGCACGACGTCGGCCTGGTCGTACCCCGAACCGTCCACCCGGGTCAGCGTGGTCTCGGTGCGGATCTCCAGGCCCGGGGTGACGGCGGCGACGGCGACGCCGATGTCGGTGACCCGGACTGCCGCGTACCCGACGACGGGTGCGGCGGCGACCGCGGCGGCGATCAGGTGCCGGCGCCGTCCATGGCCCCGGCACGCGACCAGCAGCACCGCCACCGCGACAAGCGCCGCCCAGCTCCCGGCGAGCGCCGCGTCGAAACCGGCCGTCCGGTCGACGGCGCTGTCGCCGCTGCCGTACACCGTCCAGCCGAAGTCCCCGGCGCCCGGCCCGGCCGGCATGGTGCGGACCGCGTCCACGATCAGCGGTGCGAGCGCCGCCGGCACCGCCCAGCGCGGGGCGGGCAGTCCGGCGGCGACGGCGTACGCCAGCAGCAGCGCCAGGCTCAGCACCTCCGCGCCGCGCCAGAGCGGTGCGGCCACCAGGACGCCGACGACGTGGGCGACGGCGGCCACGGCCGCAGGGATCAGCAGCAGCGGAGCACGACGCACCGGCGGATCCTTTCACGGCACACCGGGCCGCCGCCGCCCCGTGATCGTCAGCTGCCGGCCGGCACCTGGTCCTTGATGTCGTCGTACCCGGCCGCGCCCGGCGCCTGCGCCGGGGTGTAGATCACCCGGATCACGCCGGTCGGGTACGCCTCCGTCGCGGCCACCCGCAGGTGGTACGGCGCGTCGCCCTCGTCGAACAGCCGGCGGCCCTTGCGGGCGGCGACCGGGTGCACCAGCAGCCGCAGCTCGTCCACCAGGCCCGCGGCGAGCAGTTGCTGCACCACCGAGATCGAGCCGGGAATGAGGATGCCCTTGATGCCGGCGTCGGCCTTCAGCGCGCGCACGGCGTCGGTCAGGTCGCCCTGGATCAGCTCCGAGTTGCGCCAGGAGAACTCCAGCGGCTGGCGGGACACGACGACCTTGCGCATGTCGCCGAGCTGCTTGGCGAACGGCGCGTCCTCACCGCCGGCGGCCTCCCGATCCGGCCAGGCGCCGGCGAAGCTGTCGTACGTCTCCCGGCCGATCAGCAGCACGTCGGAGGTGTCGTAGTCCTCGGTGACGGCGCGGCCCATGTTGTCGTCGAAGTACGGGAAGTGCCAGTCGGGGTCGATCTCGGCGACACCGTCGGCCGAGATGAACAGCGTGGAGATGACTTTGGCCATCGCGGTGCTCCCTACCTGTCTGTCTGGGATGTCGAAGGGTGGACCGCCGAGGCTTCGCGAACTCATCGCACCCGCTGTCGATTCTGCTGCCGAAACCCGATGGCCGGTCGCGGCGCGCCGCCGGTACGGTGCCATGACCGTGGCAGAAGGGGTGCGTGGTGACGGAGACGACGACGCTGTGGCGCCCGACCGGCCCACGGGAGCTCGACCTCGTCCGCGCCTCCGGCTGGCGGGCCTGGCCGCCGCGGCTGCCGGAC
>NZ_JAGPXV010000263.1:0-7717 GCF_018070405.1 Micromonospora sp. D75 | reverse complement strand
GCGGGGCGAGCAGCTTGACCAGGGCGGCGACGGGTGCGCGGCCACCTCGGGCCCGGAGGTGGTCGCCGTACAGGTCGAAGAGTGCCGACCGTGCCTGCATGACCGCACATTGTGACAGGCCTATCCAAGATAAGCTAGATGCTGTTACATCAATGCTGCTTCGGTTTGGGTCCGGCGGTGTTCATCAGGGAAAATCGTTGGTCGAGCCTCCCGTGATGGTTGCGGTTGGCGTTGGCGAAGTGGCTGTGGGGCAACTCACCGACCCTGGTGTAGGTCTGAGGGGAGACAACATGGCGGCGATGAAGCCGCGGACGGGCGACGGTCCGCTGGAAGTCACCAAGGAGGGCCGGGGCATCGTCATGCGTGTCCCGCTGGAGGGTGGTGGCCGGCTCGTCGTCGAGATGACTCCCGACGAGGCCACCGCGTTGGGTGACGCGCTGAAGGCGGCAGCGGGCTGATTCGAGGAGTGTCCGCGTGGCGTCCGCCGCGCGGGCGGTTCGTCATACCCTGAGCCACCGGCACCGCCGGTGGCTCAGGGCCTTCCTCTGCGGGTGAGCGATGAAACGTCCCCGTTGAAACCATTTCGGAGGTACGGTCCAGCGTGCTGGTCATTCGTCTGGTGAGTGGGCCCGCGGGGTCCGACGCTCTCGTCCTGCCCGTCCGTCCCGGGAAGCCCGACTCCGCGGACTCGTCCGGCTCTCCGGCCGAACTGGTCCCGACCGCCGTCGCGCCCGGCGACGACGTCCGGGCCGAGGCCGCCGCCCTGCTGCCCGCCACCCGGCTCACCGGCGCCGCCGGTGAGGTACGCGAGCACCTGCGTCCCGGCGGCGCTCCGGCACGGCTGTGGCTGCTCGGCGTCGGGTCCGGCGACGAGCGCGACTGGCGCACCGCGGGCGCCGCGCTGGCCCGCGCGGCGAAGGATGAGACGCAGATCACCATCGCGCTTCCCGGCGAGGCGACCGAGGCGCTGCGCGGCCTGGCCGAGGGCCTGCTGCTCGGCTCGTACCGCTTCCGCCTCACCGAGTCCGGCGGACGCCCGGCCCTGGCCGAGGCGCTGGTGCTCGTCGACGACCCGGAGGCGCTCGCGGGCACGCTCGACGCCGCCCGGACCACCGCCGAGATGACCCGCCTGGCCCGGGACCTCACGAACACGCCCTCGTCCACCAAGAACCCGGAGTGGTTCGCCGAGCAGGTGGCCGGCGCCGCGTCCGGCCGGACCGGCCTGCACCTGCGGGTACGCGGTCCGCAGGAGCTGGCGGCCGAGGGCTTCGGCGGCATCCTGGCCGTCGGCGGCGGCTCCGCCAGCGGCCCCCGCCTGGTCGAGCTGGACTGGCGGCCCGACGGCGCGCGCACCCACGTGGTCCTCGTCGGCAAGGGCATCACGTTCGACACCGGCGGCATCTCGATCAAACCGGTGCCCGCCATGAAGCTCATGCGCAAGGACATGGCCGGCGCCGCCGCGGTGATCGCCGCGACGCTCGGCGCCGCCGAACTGGGGCTGCCGGTACGGGTCACCACGCTGGCCCCGCTCGCCGAGAACATGGTCAGCGGGTCGGCGTTCCGCCCCGGCGACGTGATCCGGCACTACGGCGGGCTGACCAGCGAGAGCACCAACTCCGACGCGGAGGGCCGGCTGGTCCTCGCCGACGCGATGGCGTACGCGGTCCGCGAGCTGAAGCCCGACCTGCTGATCGACCTGGCCACGCTGACCGGCGCGAACGCGGTGGCCCTCGGCAAGCGGCACGCGGCGCTCTACAGCGAGAACGACGCCCTGGCCGGCGACCTGCTCGACGCGATCACCGCGGCCGGTGAGCGGGCCTGGCGGATGCCGCTCGCCGACGACTACGTCGAACACCTGGCCAGCGACGTCGCCGACCTGCACAGCTCACCGGCGCAGGGCGCCGGCTCGGTGGTGGCCGCGCTGTACCTGCGGGAGTTCACCGGTGACCTGCGGGACCGGTGGGCGCACCTGGACATGTCCGCGCCGTCGTGGTCCGACGACACGCACGGCGAACTGGTCAAGGGCGCCACCGGCTGGGGCGTACGCGGGTTGCTGCGCTGGCTGGCGACGCTGGGCTGAATCAGGCGTGCCGGGGCATGATTCAGCTCTTCACGGCGGCGAGCAGGCCGTGGCCGACCGGCAGCAGCGCGGGCACCCAGTTCTCCGACTCGCGGATCGCCTTGATGGCCTCCCGCACGGTGACCGTCTCGACGTCCCGCGCGGCCGGATCGCCGACCCGGCCGGCCGCGAGCGCGCCGTTGAGCGCGAGCACCCCGCCGGGGCGCAGCAGCCGCAGCGCCGCGTCCACGTACGCGGCGAAGCCGGTGGCCGCCGCGTCCACGAAGACCAGGTCGTAGGCGCCGTCCGCGAGGCGGGGCAGCACGTCGAGGGCCCGGCCGGTGATGATCCGGGTACGCCCCGACGGGAAACCCGCCTCCTGGAACAGCCGCCGGGCGATGCGCTGGTACTCCACCTCGACGTCGATCGTGGTGAGCACCCCGTCCGGGCGCATGCCGCGCAGCAGCCAGATGCCGCTCACCCCGGTGCCGGTGCCGATCTCCACCACCGCCCGGGCGTTGCCGGCGGCGGCGAGCAGCCGCAGGGCGGCTCCCGACCCGGGCGTGACCGCCTCCAGGCCCACCTCGTGGGCGAGGGCGCGGGCCGTGCGCAGCACGAGGTCCTCGGTGACGTACGACTCGGCGAAGTGAAGCGCCTGGGCCGTCGAACTGCCGTGACCGGCGACCGTGGCGATGGGACACCTCCGGGGGCGGACTGGTGCGAGGGGCGGTATGCACTGTGAGCGTAGAGGCGGGCCGGTACCCGCGCAGCCGCGAGTCCGCTGTGAAGCGGTCACGGAGGGCAACCCCTGACTCCATTCGCGTCATCCGTGTAATCCTGGATGCGTCCCGCGCGTCACGGTCGTCCGGCTCCGCCGGTCTCCGGCGCGGGGCGAGGGGGACGGAGTGGGAGGCACCGACGTGACCGACGGCTGGGACTGGCGCCGGCCCGGCGGATCACCGGCACCGGGTGGACCGGCGCCGGGACGACCCGCGCAGGACGCCCCGGGTCAGGCGACGTCGCCGTGGTGGTCGGACGCGCTCGCCGACCCGTGGCGGGACCCGTACGCGCCGGCCGCCGTGGTCGTTCCGGCGGCACCGACACCGGGCGCGGGTGAGCCGGAGCCGGTCACCGATCCGGACCTGCCGACCCGGCCGGGGCTGCGCCAGATGGTGCTGATTTCCCTGGTCACCGCGTTGCTGGCCGGTTCCCTGGGCAGCGCCCTGACGTACGCCCTCCTGCGCGGCGGTGACGTGCCGACGCTCGGCGCGCAGTCGGGGCAGGCCCCGGCGCTGGCCCAGCGCAAGCCCGAGTCGCTCGCGGGCGTAGCCGAGCGGGTCCTGCCCAGCGTGGTCACCATCCGGGTGGTCAGTCTCGGCGGCACCAGCGAGGGCTCCGGCTTCGTGGTCAGCGCCGAGGGGCACATCGTCACGAACGACCACGTGGTCGCCGACGGCCCCGGAAAGGCGACGGTCGTGTTCAACGACGGCAGCACCGCCGCGGGCACCGTGGTCGGGCAGGACCCGGAGTCGGACATCGCAGTGATCAAGGTCTCCCGCTCCGGGCTGACGCCGGTGCAGTTCGGCGACTCCGACGCGCTCGCTGTCGGTGACCCGGTGCTCGCGATCGGCTCGCCGCTGTCGCTCGCCAACACCGTCACCGCCGGCATCGTGAGCGCGCTGGACCGGACGATGCAGGCCGGCGAGCCGGGCGGGCCGACCCGCTACTACGCGGCGATCCAGACCGACGCCGCGGTCAACCACGGCAACTCCGGCGGCCCGCTCGTGGACGGCGCCGGCCGGGTGGTCGGGGTGAACTCGACGATCAAGTCACTGGTGGCCGACGGGCAGGAGGCCGGCAACATCGGTCTCGCCTTCGCCATCCCGATCAACCAGGCGAAGCGGATCACCGAGGACATCATCGGCACCGGCAAGGCCCGGCGTACGGTGATCGGCGCCCAGGTCGGCGGCACCGGCGCCACCGGCGGCGGGGTACGCCTCAACGCGGTCGAGCCGGCCGGTCCGGCGGCGGCCGCCGGGCTGCGTACCGGGGACGTGGTGCTGCGGCTGGACGGCCATCCGATGACCGACCCGACCGATCTGGTGGCGCTGGTGCGCAAGTACGCGCCCGGGTCGGTGGTGACTGTCGAGTACCGGCGGGGGTCGGCGCGGCAGAACGCCTCGGTGACGCTCGCCGCCGACGCGAAGTGAGCACCGGTCACCCCCTCCCGGATGGTCACCTGACGTGCGTAGTCTTGCCGTGGACACGGACGAGGAGGCCGCGGTGTTCGAGAACCTGAACTGGTGGGAGATCGGCGTCCTGCTGCTCCTGGCGCTGTTGATCTTCGGGGACCGGCTGCCCAACGTCATCAACGACGGTCTCCGGATGGTCCGCAACCTGCGCAGCATGGCGCGCAACGCCACCGGCGACCTGAGCCGCGAGCTGGGTACGGACATCCAGCTGGAGGACCTGCACCCCAAGGCGTTCATCCGCAAGCACCTGCTCAGCGAGGACGACGAGCAGGCGATCCGCAAGCCGCTGCAGAGCATGTACGACAACCTGCGCTCGGACGTCACCGGCGTGCACGACGAGCTGAAGGACGTCGCGAAGGCCGCCGACCTGCGTACCCCCAGCGTCGCGACCAGCACCCCCACCCCGCCGGCCCCCCGCCCGTCCTACGACGACGCCACCTGAGCCGGAAAAGGGACCGCCCCCTCTCGCGTGCGGCGGGAAGGGGCGGTTGGGGAGCGGTGGGAGCTAGCGGCCGGCGGGCTTCAGGCCCAGGGGCTTGCCGAGCAGGGACTCGCGACGCACGGCCAGGCGGTCGGCGACCTGGAACAGGGCCTTCGCGGCGGGAGCGTCCGGCTGCGCCAGCACGATCGGCTGACCGGCGTCGCCGCCCTCGCGTACCCGGGTGTCCAGCGGGATCTGCCCCAGCACCGGCACCTGCGCGCCGATGGTCCGGGTCAGCGACTCGGCCACCGCCGCGCCGCCACCGGCCCCGAAGACCTCCATCCGGGAGCCGTCCGGCATCTCCAGCCACGACATGTTCTCGATGACGCCGACCACCCGCTGGTGGGTCTGCAACGCGATCGCGCCGGCCCGCTCGGCCACCTCCGCGGCGGCCGCCTGCGGCGTGGTGACCACCAGGATCTCCGCGTTCGGCAGCAACTGGGCCACCGAGATCGCGATGTCGCCGGTGCCCGGCGGCAGGTCGAGCAGGAGGACGTCCAGGTCGCCCCAGTAGACGTCGGCGAGGAACTGCTGGAGCGCCCGGTGCAGCATCGGCCCGCGCCAGACCACGGCGGCGTTGCCGGGGGTGAACATGCCGATCGAGATGACCTTCACGCCGTGCGACTGCGGCGGCATGATCATGTCTTCGACGCGGGTCGGCGCGCCGTCGGCGCCGAGCATCCGGGGCACCGAGTGGCCGTAGATGTCCGCGTCCACCACCCCCACCGACAGGCCCCGCGACGCCAGCGCGGCGGCCAGGTTGACGGTCACGCTCGACTTGCCGACACCGCCCTTGCCGCTGGCCACCGCGTAGACGCGGGTCCGCGAGCCGGGCTGGGCGAACGGGATCACCGGCTCGGCAGTGGCGCCACCGCCGCGCAGCTTCGACTGCAGCTCCTGGCGCTGCTCCGGGCTCATCACCCCGAAGACGATCTCCACGCCGCTCACGCCGGGCACCGCGCCCACGGCGGCGGTGATGTCGCTGCGCAGCTTGTCCTTCAGCGGGCAGCCGGCCACGGTGAGCAGCAGCTCAACCCGGACCACGCCGTCGTCGTCCCGCTCGGCGGACTGGACCATGCCGAGTTCGGTGATCGGCCGGCGGATCTCCGGGTCGTTGACGGTGGCCAGGGCGGCCTGGATCGCGTCGGAGACGGTGCTGACGGGTGCTGACATGCCCGCAATGCTACGTCGCGGGTCATCGGCCACCGCCGCTGGCGGGGGCGGTGTGAGCGATTCGATGGCCGGTCAGCCCTCGTAGTGACCGTCCCGCGCGAAGTCCCCGTCCAGCTCGTCCCGGGGCTCGTCCAGCCGCTCGGCGCCGGCCGTCCGGCGGGCCTCCCGCTCCTGCTGCCGCCGCTCTAGCTTGCGCCGCCGCTCGGCCGCCTCGTCCAGTTCCTCACCCAGCCGGGTCAGCTCCGAGCGGAGAAAGTCCCGGGTCGCCACGTCACCCATCGCGATCCGCAGCGCGGCGATCTCCCGCGCCAGGTACTCCGTGTCCGCCTTCTGCAGCGTGGCCCGCCGCCGGTCCTCGTCCAGCGCGATCCGGTCCCGGTCCGCCTGCCGGTTCTGCGCGAGCAGGATCAACGGCGCCGCGTAGGACGCCTGCAGGGACAGGACCAAGGTCAAGAACGTGAAGGTGTACGGGTCGAAGCGCAGGTTCGCCGGGGCCAGCGTGTTCCACAGGAACCAGGCCACCAGGATCAGCGTCATGTAGACGAGGAAGTTCGCCGTGCCCATACCCCGGGCGATGCCCTCGGCCCAGCGGCCGAACGTCTCCGCGTCGACTCGGCGCAGGCGCAGGTTCCGTGGGGTGCGCGGCTGGTCCAGCCGGTCGCCCCGTCGCTGATCACTCATCGTCGCCGTCCAGGGGGCCGTCGTCGGTGGCGGACGAGGGGGATACCGCGTCCCGGTCCCGCCAGTCCCGCGGCAGGGAGTGGTCGAGCACGTCGTCCACTGTCACCGCGCCGACCAGGCGGTTGTTCCGGTCCACCACCGGCATGCTCACCATGTCGTACGTCGCCATCCGGCGGGTGATCTCGGGCAGCGGGGTCGACGTCCGCAGCGGGTCGATGTCGTTGACCACGATGCCGCCGAGCAGATCCGCCGGCGGTTCCCGGAGCAACCGCTGGAAGTGCACCATACCCAGGTAGCGGCCGGTGGGCGTGGTCAGCGGGGCGCGGGTCACGAAGACCTGGGCGGCCACCGCCGGCGAGAGCTGCGGCTCCCGGATCCGGGCCAGCGCCTCGGCCACCGTGGCGTCCGGCGGCAGGATCACCGGCTCCGAGGTCATCACGCTGCCGGCGGTGCCGGAGGCGTAGCGCAGCAACTGGCGTACCGGGTCGGCCTCGTCCGGCTCCATCAGGTCGAGCAGCACGTCCTGCTCCGGCGGGGGCAGCTCGTTGAGCAGGTCGGCGGCGTCGTCCGGCTCCATCTCCTCCAGCACGTCGGCGGCGCGCTGGCGGTCCAGCGCGGCCAGGATCTCCACCTGGTCGTGCTCGGGCAGCTCGCTGAGCACATCGGCCAGGCGCTCGTCGTCGAGCGCTGCGGCCACCTCGTTGCGCCGGGCATCGGGCAGGTCCTGGAGGGCGTTGGCGAGGTCGGCGGGGCGCATGTCCTCCAGGACGGCGAGCAGGTTCGCCGTACCCCGGTTGTCGCCGACCGCGCCGAGGCCGTGCACCCGGTCCCACTCGACCTGGTGGAGGTGGCCGCGCCGGGTGAGCCGGCCGGTGTGCTCGCGGACGGCGACCCGGCTCAGCGTCCACTCGCCGCCGCGGCTGCACTCCATGGCCACGTCCACCACGGAGCCGGCCCGGCCGCCCTCGACCTGGACCCGGCGGTCGAGCAGTTCCTGGAGCACCAGCAGCTCGTTCGGGCGCTTCTCGAAGCGGCGCAGGTTGAGCGTGCCGCTGCCGAGCACCACCCCGT
>NZ_JAGPXV010000262.1:0-7729 GCF_018070405.1 Micromonospora sp. D75 | reverse complement strand
GCATGCCCTTGACCGAGCGGTACCAGCGCCGGTTCGGCAGCCCGTACGTGGTGGTGCACCGCGCCGAGTTGCACCGCCGCCTGCTCGACGCCGCCCGGCGGCTGCCCCGGATCACGCTGCGCCCGGCCGCCTCGGTGGCCGGCTACGACCAGAACGCGGCCGAGGCCACCGTGCGCCTGGACTCCGGCGAACGGATCCCCGCCGACATGGTGGTCGGCGCCGACGGCATCCACTCCCGCATCCGCCGCCAGCTCGTCGGCGACGGCGAGCCGCGCAACTCCGGCATCACCGCGTACCGCGCCATAGTCCCCATGTCCCAGGTGCCGGCCCGGGTACGCCGGGACGCGGTCACCTGGTGGGCCGGACCGGACTGCCACTTCGTGCACTACCCGATCAGCGGCGGGGCGTACCTGAACATGGCCGCCAGTCACGCCGACGGCGCGCCCACGCTGTTCGCCGGCCGGCCCACCGACGGCGCACTGGTCCGGGCCGCGATGTCGCGCCTCGGCGCGGTCGGTGACCTGCTGCGCCTCAGCGACGAGTGGCGGGCCTGGGTGCTCGTCGACCGGCCGCCCGTCGACGACTGGGCCGACGGCCGGGTCGCCCTGCTCGGCGACGCCGCGCACCCCATGCTGCACTACGCCGCGCAGGGGGCCTGCCAGGCGCTGGAGGACGCGGTGGTGCTCGGCGACCTGCTCGGCGACGGCGCCGAGCCGGTGCCCGAGGTGCTCCGCCGCTACGTCGCGCAACGGCGGGAGCGGACCGCCGCGGTGCAGGCCGTCTCCCGCGACAGCATCCGGCTCTGGCACGCCGCCGGGGACGCGGCGACGGCCCGCAACCGGGCGCTCGCCGCGATGACGCCGCAGGAGCTGCACACGGCGGTGGCCTGGATGCACGCCGCCCGGGTGCGCGGCGAGCGCCCGAGCGAGGCCGTGCGATGACAGGCCCGCGGCATCTGCGGATCTGCATCGTCGGCGCGGGCCCGCGCGGACTGTCCGTCCTGGAGCGGCTCTGCGCCCAGGAACGGCACGACCGGGCCTGCGCCAGCCTCACCGTGCACGTGGTGGACCCGGCCGCGCCCGGCGCCGGCGCGGTGTGGCGCACCGACCAGTCCCGGCTGCTGCTGACGAACACCGTCGCCTCACAGATCACCGTCTACACCGATCCGAGCTGCCGGCTGGCCGGGCCGATCGAGCCCGGGCCGAGCCTGTACGAGTGGGCCCGGAGCGTGGCGTCGGCGGGCCCGTGGGGCGCGCTCGACCCCGACGTGCTCGACGAGGCGCGCGCCCTCGGCCCCGACGACTATCCGACCCGGGCGTTCTACGGCCACTACCTGCGGGCCAGCTTCCGCCGGATCGTGCGCCGCGCGCCGCCGCACGTCTCGATCCGGTGCCACCGCTCCCGCGCGGTGGCCAGCGCCGACACGTCGGGCGTGCCGGGCGGTCCGCAGGGCGTCCGGCTGGCCGACGGCACCCGGCTGCACCACCTGGACGCCGTGGTGCTGGCCCTGGGACACGCCGCCGCCCGGCTGGATCCCCGGCAGGCACGCACGGCGAGCCTGTCCCGGGTGCACGGACTCACCTATCTCCCCCAGGCCAACCCCGCCGACGTCGACCTCGGCCACATCCCGGCGGGCGCGCCCGTGCTGCTGCGCGGGCTGGGCCTGACGTTCTTCGACCACCTGATCCTGCTCACCGTCGGCCGGGGCGGCAGCTTCACCGAGGAGAGCGGACGGCTGCGGTACCGCCCCAGCGGCGCCGAACCGAGGTTGTCCGCCAGTTCCCGCCGGGGCATCCCGGCGCAGGCCCGGGGCGACAACCAGAAGGGCGTGACCGGCCGGCACCTGCCCCGGCTGCTGACCGCGCAGGCCGTGGCGCGGCTGCGCGCCCGCCGCGCCCGCGGCGAGTCGATCCGGTTCCGCCGCGACGTGTGGCCGCTGATCGCCGCCGAGGTGGAGAGCGTCTACTACGCGACGCTGCTGCGCCGCACCGGGCACGCCGGCCGGGCCGAGAGCTTCACCGTGCGCTACCTCGCGACACCCGCCGAGCGGCGGCCGGCGCTGCTCGACGAGTACCCGATACCGCCGGCGCGGCGCTGGGACTGGGACCGGCTGGCCCACCCGTACCGCGGGCGCGAGTTCCGCGACCGGGACGACTTCCGCGCCTGGGCGCTGGACCACCTGGCCCGGGACGTTGCGCACGCGCGGGCCGGCAACGTCGACGGGCCGCTCAAGGCAGCGCTGGACGTCCTGCGTGACCTGCGCAACGAGATCCGCCTGGCGGTCGATCACGGCGGGATCGACGGCGACTCGTACCGCGACGAGCTGACCGGCTGGTTCACCCCGTTCAACGCGTTCCTCTCGATCGGCCCGCCGGCCCGGCGCATCGAGGAGACGATCGCGCTGATCGAAGCCGGTGTGCTGGAACTGACCGGGCCGGACACCCAGATCGTCATCGACACCGAGACACCCGCGTTCGAGGCGACGTCCCGGACCGTGCCCGGTCCCCCGGTCCGCGCCGGCGTCCTCATCGAGGCGCGGCTGCCGGAACCCGACCTGCGCGGCACCGCCGACCCGTTGCTGCGCCACATGCTCGACACCGAACAGTGCCGGCCGTACCGGATCCCCTACGACGGCGGCACGTACGAGACAGGAGGACTCGCCGTGACCGAACGTCCCTACCGGGTCGTCGACGCCCAGGATCAGCCACACCCGCGCCGGTTCGCGTTCGGTGTGCCCACCGAGTCGGTGCACTGGGTGACAGCGGCCGGCATCCGGCCGGGCAACGACTCGGTGATCCTGGCCGACGCCGACGCGATCGCCGCCGAGGTGCGCTCGCTCGCGCCGGCCGGACACGCGGTGGCCGACCGCGCGGCCTCCGGGTCGGCCCGCTTTCCGGGGGTGATCGTGTGATCGACACGCTCGAAGTGGCGGTGGACAGCGGCCTGCTCTCACCGGTGCGCGCCGGCACGAGCATCGAGCCGGTGGTCGGCGACCGGGCCTGGTTGCAGGCCATGCTGGACGCCGAGGCGGCGCTCGCCCGCGCCCAGGCGCGGCTGGGCACGCTGCCCGTCCAGGCCGCCGCGGTGATCACCCGGACCGCCCGGGCCGAGCTGTTCGACCTGCGGGGCGTCGCGATGGCGTCCCGGGACACCGCGAACCCGGTGGTGGCGCTTGTGGCCCAGTTGACCCGCGCGGTCGCCGAGCTGGACCCGGCCTCCGCCGAGTACGTCCACCGTGGCTCCACCAGCCAGGACATCCTGGACACCGCGGCGATGACAGTCGCGCACCGGGCGCTCACCGTCATCGACGACCACCTCGCCGCCGCCGTCGACGCGCTCGCCGGGCTGGCGCTGACCCACCGCGACCTGCCGATGGCCGGGCGGACGCTGGCCCTGCACGCCGCCCCCACCACGTTCGGGCTGAAGGCGGCCGGCTGGCACCAGTTGCTGTGCGACGCCCGGGTGCGGCTGTGCCGGGTACGCGACCAGGGCCTGCCGGTGTCGCTCGGCGGCGCGGCCGGCACGCTGGCCGGCTATCTGGAGTACGCGGCGCTGGACGGCGCGGCCGAGCCGGACCCCGGCTACGTGGACCGCCTCGTGGCGGCGTTCGCCGAGGAGACCGGCCTGAGCCGGCCTGCGTTGCCCTGGCACACGCTGCGTACGCCGCTGGCCGACCTCGCCGCGGTGCTCGCGTTCGTGACGGGCGCGCTCGGCAAGATCGCCGTCGACGTGCTCTCGCTGGCGCGCAGCGAGGTGGGCGAGGTGGCCGAGCCGGCGGCCAGCGGGCGCGGCGCCTCCTCCGCGATGCCGCACAAGCGGAACCCGGTCCTCGCCACGCTGATCCGCAGCGCCGCGCTCCAGGTGCCGCCGCTGGCGGCCGGGCTCACCCAGGCGCTGCTCAGCGAGGACGAGCGGTCCGCCGGCGTGTGGCACGCCGAGTGGCTGCTGCTGCGCGAGTGCCTGCGGCTCACCGGCGGCGCCGCGGAGGCGGCCGTGACGCTGACGCGGGGGCTCGTGGTGCGCCCGGAGCGGATGGCGGCCAACCTGGCGCTGACCCGGGGCCAGCTCACCTCCGAACGGGTCGCCGCCCGGCTCACCCCCGTCGTCGGCCGGGACCGGATCAAGGAGGTGCTGACCCGGGCCGCCGCGGAGGCCGACGCGACCGACCGCCCCCTGTACGACGTCCTGGCGGAGACGCCGGAGCTGCGCGGCCGCTACACCGCCGAGGAACTGGCCCGGATCGGTGATCCGGCCGGCTACCTCGGCGCGGCGGGCACGCTCGTGGACGGCGCGGTCGTCGCCCGGGCGGAGCCGGCCCGGCGCTGACCGCTGGTCCCCGCGCGCACGAGCCGCGGTCGGACGCGGGATCGGGTCAGCCGATGCCGTCGACCGCGGCCCGCAGCGCGCTGATCGACGGATCCCAGGTGAAGTTCAGGACGGGGATGCCGGAGGCGGCGGCGTTGCTGTCGCCGCCGAGGACCACCGCCCGCGGTTTGCCGGTGCCCTGGGGGACCACGAGATACCAGTTGCCCTTCACGTTCGCGATGAACACGTCGTCTGCCTCCTGGTCGGGCGGGTTCGGGTTGGTGACGTCTCCGGCCCAGCTCTCGAAATCGGCTGTCGCGCGGAAATCCGTCGGACTGGCGGTGTTCAGCCAGAGGCTGGTGTGCACGTGCGGCCCGACGCCGGACTCGCTGCCGTTGGCCGAGGCGCCGGAGTACGCGATGGTCTGGCCACGCGACACACGTTGACCGGGTGAGACGGCGACCGCCGACAGGTGCAGGTGCCGGGTGTAGTTGCCGTCGTCGTGGGCCATCCCCACGACCCGCCCGGTGGCCGTGGACGTGTCGGCCTTCACGAACCGGATCGTGCCGTTCGCCGCCGCCATGACCGGGGTGCCGGCGCCGACCGCGTAGTCGGTGCCCGGCTCGGCCGAGGGCGGCGTCCGGTTCCGGTGGTCCTGCCAGGAGCTGGAGATGCGGACACGTCCGCACGGCCGCTGGTAGCCGCCGGCGGCCCGGGCGGAGCCGGGCAGCAGGGCGAAGGCGGCCGTCACCCCGGACGCGGCCAGCGCGGCGCCGGTGAGGAGCCCGCGTCTGGACAGTCCGCGCAGGTAGGCGATGCCGCCGAGGTCCTCGGGCGGCGGAGCGCCGTGGCCGACGTCCCGGGACGACCCGTCACTGAGGATCATCGATGTAAGGTACGGCCGGTTCGGACGCGGGGCAAGCGCCTCGCCCGGACGCCACGCACGCCCTCGCCGGTCGTCATTCCGTCGATGGACGCCTATTCGAAGAACCCGTTTCCGGCACTAGGCTGACGACATGTCTGACGAGCTTTCACCTTCGGCGCAGCAGTCTGCGCTGTCCGGAATCGGCCTGCGCGGCATCGACCACATCGGCCTGGCGGTGAATGATCTGGACGAGGCGATCGAGCGGTACGAGACCGTCTTCGGCATGCGGTGCGTACACGTGGAGGAGAACGCCGAGCAGGGAGTCCGGGAGGCGATGATGTCGATCGGCCCCGACCCCGCCCATGGCCGGCTGCAGTTGCTCGCCCCGCTGACCCCGACCTCGCCGATCGCCCGCTTCCTCAGCCAGTCCGGCCCGGGCGTGCAGCAGATCGCGTGGACCGTCGACGACGTCGAGAAGACCTCCGCCGAGCTGCGTGAGCGCGGCGTACGGCTGCTCTACGAGCAGCCCAAGCGCGGCACGGCCGGCTCCCGGATCAACTTCGTCCACCCGCGTGACGCGGGTGGAATCCTGGTCGAGCTGGTCGAGCCGGCCGCCGCCTGAGCGGGCCGCCCGGCCGCCCCGAACGGCCGGTCCCGCCGGATCGTGCCGGTCCGGCGGGACCTCGACGGCGCCGCGGTCAGTGCCGGGTGCGTGGCAGGATCCGGTCCAGCCAGCCGGGCAGCCACCAGTTTCCGCGACCGATGAGCCGCATCAGGGACGGGACCAGCAGCAGCCGGACGATCGTCGCGTCGATCAGCACGGCCAGGGCCAGCATGAAGCCCATCTGCTTGATCTCGAGGATGCGGGTGAACATGAACGACGCGAAGACCACGACCATGATCGCCGCGGCGGCGGTGATCACCTTCGCGGTGCGGGTCAGTCCGAGCTGGACGGCGGCGGCGTTGTCGCCGGTACGGTCCCACTCCTCGCGCATCCGGGAGAGCATGAACACCTGGTAGTCCATGGAGAGCCCGAAGACCAGGGCGAACGCGAACAGCGGCAGGATCACCTGGATGAACCCGGTCCGCTCGACGCCGAGGAGGTCGGCGCCGTGCCCCTCCTGGAAGACCAGCACCGCCGCGCCGAAGGCCGCGCCCGAGGTGAGCAGGTTCATGAAGATCGCCTCGAACGGCAGGACCAGCGAGCGGAAGGCGATCAACAGCAGCAGCCAGCTCGCCGCCAGCACGGCGCCGATGACCAGCGGCATGGCCCGGGAGCTCTCGTCGGTGATGTCCACGATCTCGGCGGGGCCACCGCCGACGTGAGCGGTCAGCCCGGTGCCGGCGAACGCGCCACCGGCCTGAGTGCGCAGCTCGCGTACCAGATCGGCCGTCTCGTCGGTGTCCGCGCCGTGCCGTGGACGGACGGTGACCACAGTGGTGTCCCCGTCCCGGCTCACCAGCTCGGCCAGGGCCGGGCCGGCGGCGCGCGTCGCGGCTTCGAGGTGGGCGGTGGTGTGCCCCTTGGCCTGGGCGTCGAGCACCCGGGTGACGCTGACGACGTCAGCGGCCTCCCGGTTGCCGGCGGCCTGGCCGCTGAACCGGGCGACGGCGTCGAGCTGCGCGTCGGTGAACCGGTCGCCGCCGGCCGAGACGACAACTGTGATCGGGGCGAGCACGCCGGGCGCGTACGCCTCGGAGACGATGCCGTACCCCTTGCCCGGCGGCGACTCGGCCACCGCGCCGGCGCCGAGGTCGACGCCGTACTGGAGGTGGAAGACCGGGATGGACAGGGCGCCGAGCAGGACGGTGCCGAGCGCGGCCACGAGCAGCGGACGGCGCATGACCACGGCGATGGCCTTGGCCCAGCCGGAGTGCTCCGGGTCCGGGTGGGCCAGCGACCGGCGGGCCCAGGGCAGCGCGAAGCGGTTGATGCGGGGGCCCAGAAGACCGAGCAGGGCGGGCAGCAGGGTGACCGCGATGAGCATCATGACCAGCACGGCGACTGTCATGCCGACGGCCATCGAATAGACCTTCGCGGAGCGGACCAGCCAGAGCCCGGCCAGCGAGACGACGACGGTGATGCCGGAGAACAGGACGGCCTGCCCGGCGGTGGCCACGGTGCGCCCGATGGCCCGGGCCCGTTCCGGACGGCCGCTGTCACCTGCTTTCGCCAGTTCCTCGCGGAACCGGGTGACGATGAACAGCGTGTAGTCGATGCCGAGCGCGATGCCGACCATGCTGACAGCGGTCTGCACGAACACGTCGAAGGTGGTGAAGTGGGTGGCGATGCCGAGCGCGCCGAACGCGGCGAGCACGGCGACGACACCGAGCAGGAGCGGGATGGCGGCCGCCACGAGCGACCCGAACGCGAGCAGCAGGACGATGGCGGCGGCCGGGAAGCCGATCGTCTCGGCCATGGACAGGTCCTCGTTGCCCTGCTCGACGGCGGCCGCGGCGAGCGGCGAGACGCCGGTGAAGTACGCCTCCACCTGGCCGGTGCCGAGCCCTTCGGCGATCTCGCCGAGCGGCCCGGCCTGCTCCTGGAGTTTCTTGTCG
>NZ_JAGPXV010000261.1:0-7733 GCF_018070405.1 Micromonospora sp. D75 | reverse complement strand
GCTTCACCGGCGGCGGCATCGTCTACTTCGTGCCGCAGCCGGCCGAGCTGACCGACCGGCACGTGCTCATCGTCGGTGGCGGCGACTCGGCGTTCGACTGGGCCGCCACGCTCGCGCCGCTGGCCCGGTCGGTGACGCTCGTGCACCGGCGGGACCGCTTCCGGGCGCACGCCGCCACCATCGAGCGGGTCCGCGCGCTGCCGGTGCGGATCGTCGTCAACGCCGAGGTGAGCCGCCTGTACGGCGAGGAGACGGTCACCGGCGCCGAGCTGACCGTACGCGGCGGCGAGGCGGAGACGCTGCCGGTCGACACGGTGGTGGCCGCGCTCGGCTTCACCGCCGACCTCGGCCCGCTCGCCGAGTGGGGGCTGAACATCGACCGGCGGCACATCGTGGTGGACAGCGCGATGGCCACCAACCTGCCCCGGGTGTTCGCCGCCGGCGACATCACCGAATATCCGGGCAAGGTCCGCCTGATCGCCACCGGCTTCGGCGAGGCGGCCACGGCTGTGAACAACGCGGCTGTCGTCATCGACCCGACCGCGCACCTGTTCCCCGGTCACTCCTCCGACGGCACCTGACGCCGCATCCTCACCGTTCCGTGGCCGGAGCGCGACTGTCCGCGCCCACGATGGACGGATGCGCCCCTCCGAGTCGACAGCACCCGACGGTGCCCGGATTTCGCTCGCCTGGCTGGGTCATCCGGGAACCGTGCTCTCGTTGATCGTGCTGGTGCTCAACGACCATGTGTTCAAGGCGGCCTTTCCGGGCCTGGTGACCGGCAAGCTGAGCGACGTCGCCGGGCTGGTGCTCGCGCCGCCGCTGGTGGCGGTGCTGGTGACGCTGGCCGTGCCCGGGCTCCGGCCCCGGGCCGTCGCCGGTTTCGCGCTGGGTTCGGTCGGTGCCGGTTTCGCGCTGGTCAAGAGCAGTGGGTACGCCGCGACGGCCGCCTCCGGCCTGTGGAGCGTGGTGAGCGGGCCGTCGCTGATCCGGGCCGACCGGACCGACCTGCTCACCCTGCCGGCGCTCGCGGTGGCCGCGTGGACGTGGAAGGCGGCACGCCGGGACCCGGTGGGGCGCCGGGCCGGCCGGCTGGTCCGGCTGGTCGTGCTGCTGCCGGCGGCGCTCGTCGCGGTGGCGGCCACGAGCCCGATCGAGCGCCCCGACGCGGTCGCCACCAAGGTGGTCGACGGTCGGCTGGCCGCCGGCGCCGCCACCGGCCCGATGTCGGCGGAGGAGGGCATCCCCACCTGGTGGCGGATCAGCGACGACGCCGGCGTCACGTGGCGCGACCCGGTGGACGCCGAGCAGGAGGCCCTGTGGAAGCGCGTGCCGACCAGGATCGGACCGGACCACCCGGTGTGCGTTGCCGCCACGCCCCAGCGTTGCTACCGGGTGGCGTCGGGCCGGATCCGCGTGGAGGAGAGCGACGACGCCGGACGGACCTGGCGACTGTCCTGGGAGATCCCCGAGAAGCAGCGGGAGTTGTTGAAGGCCCGCTACGAGGAGGCCGGGCCGGACGGGAAACGGATCACCGGTCAGGACCTCGCCGTACTCGACGTCCCCGGTGGCGGACACGTGGTGCTGGTGGCGAACGCCCGGGACGGTTTCGCGTTGCGTGACGTCGCCGGCAGGTGGCAGCGGATCGGTTTCCCGGGTGGCCGGTGGGAAGGGGAGCCGCCGCCGTTGGGCATGATCTCGCCGGGGGACCGGTACGACGACACGGTCCGTGCGCTGCTGCTGGTGCCGGCGTTGGTCGTGCTGGTGCTTCTGGTCGCCCGGACACGGGCCGCCCGGGCGTCCGGTCACGGCTCGTCGCTGCCTGTCCTCCAGGGCGCGCTCCATGTCCTGATCGGGATGCTGCTGTTCG
Organism: Micromonospora sp. D75; assembly: GCF_018070405.1. Lineage (NCBI taxonomy): Bacteria > Bacillati > Actinomycetota > Actinomycetes > Micromonosporales > Micromonosporaceae > Micromonospora > Micromonospora sp. D75. Next base: position 5,863 of record NZ_JAGPXV010000261.1, on the reverse strand, counting down.
CGGTCTGGACGAGCGAGAACACCACGCCGGTCAGACTGGCTCCGCTGGTCGTCGTGCCGCTGTTGCTGGGCGACGCGGTGCTCACCCTCGTCTCGCGCGATCTGCGGGCGGCGCCCGGCCGGTGGGTCGCCGAGGTGCTGGCCGCCGCGGGCCTCACCGCGGCGCTGGCCGGGGCGGCGATGGTGGGATGGCTGCACGGCCGACCGGTGTACGCCGGGACAGCCGTCGTGCTCGCCGTGCTCGGCACGGTGCCAGGGCTGCTGCTCGGCTGGCGGGCGGCCCGGCTGATCGGGCCGTGGCGACCGCCGTACGAGCCGCCGTACCCGCCAGCGGTCCCGGTGGACCGCTCGCGGCCCGGCTGACCCGGCGTCAGGGCAGGCCGATGAGGTCTGCCATCAGGCCGATCTGGTGGTCGAAGTACTCGTCGCGGTGCGGCAGCGCCCGGTTGATCCGGCCGAACAGCTCGAAGCTGATCAGCCCGAACAGCTGGGTCCAGCCGGCCATGCCGCGGGCCAGCAGCGCGGGCGGTACGTCCATGCCGATCTGCTCGACCAGTTCGGTCACGTCGCCGCGCAGCGGCTCGGGCAGTTCCTGGTCGGGCGGGGCGAGCCGGCCGGTGGCCAGCCCGTCGCGCAGGATGCCGATCAGCGTCAGCGGTGGACGCTGGGCCGGCACGATGGTCTCGTCGGGGGCCGCGTACCCGGGCACCGGGCTGCCATAGAGCAGCGCGTACTCGGCGGGGTGGGCCAGCGCCCAGGCGCGGGCGGCCCGGCAGGCGGCGAGCCAGCGTCCGCGCAGGTCGGCCTGGTCGGCGGCGGCGTCGGCCGCCTCCACCGCGTCGCCGAGCGCGTCGTACGCCTCCAGGATCAGCGCGGTGAGCAGGTCGTCTCGGCTGGGGAAGTAGCGGTAGATCGCCGAGGAGACCATGCCGAGGTCCCGGGCGACCGCGCGCAGCGAGAGGTTCGCGCCGTCGGTGTCCAGGTGGCGGCGGGCCACCGTCTTGATCTCTTCGATCATCCCGGCGCGGACCCGGGCGCGCAGTGAGGGAGCGACCATGCCCTCACTCTGCCACGGATGAGAGCAGCAATCAAAAGAGAGAGCACTGCTCTTGACGTCGACCTGCGCTTGAGTCATGCTCTGTTTCGAGAGCGGTGCTCTCGCTTCGGACAACTGCTTCAGAAAAGGTGGATCTGTCATGGCCCTGCATGTGATCGTCGGCGCCGGCCCCGTCGGCACCGCCACCGCCGACCTGCTCGCCGAGCGCGGCGAGCAGGTACGGGTGGTCACCCGGCGCGGCACCGGCCCGGAACACCCGGCGGTCGAACTGGTGGCCGCCGACGCCGCCGACGCGGACCGGCTCACCGAGCTGACCAAGGGCGCGGCCGCGCTCTACAACTGCGCCAACCCGGCCTACCACAGGTGGGCGACGGACTGGCCGCCGCTGGCCGCCGCCCTGCTCACCGCCGCGGAGCGCAGCGACGCCGTGCTCGCCACGGTCGGCAACCTCTACGGGTACGGCCCGGTCGACGCCCCGATGACCGAGGCGACCCCGCTCGCCGCCACCGGCGTCAAGGGCCGGGTCCGCAACCGGATGTGGGCCGACGCGCTGGACGCCCACCGCGCCGGGCGGGCCCGGGTCACCGAGGTACGCGGCTCCGACTACATCGGGCTCGGCGGCAACTCCCTGCCCATGATGGTGCTGCCCAAGGTGCTCGCCGGGCAGCGGGTGTTCCTGCCTGTCGACTGGGACGCCCCGCACACCTGGACGTACGTGCCGGACGTCGCCCGTACCCTCGTCACCGCCGCGACCGACCCGCGCGCCTGGGGACGGGCCTGGCATGTGCCGAGCCCGCCGCCGGTGCCCATGCGGCACCTGGCCGAGCGGGCGGCGCAGCGGGCGGGCGTCGCGGCGCCACGGCTGGCCCGGATGCCCTACCCGGTGCTCTGGCTGGGTGGCCTGGCCGACCCGTTCGCCCGCGAGATGCGGGAGACCGCGCACCAGTTCGCCGCGCCGTTCGTGATGGACTCCAGCGCCGCCACCACCACGTTCGGGATCGAGGCGACGCCGCTGGACCGCGTCGTCGACGAGATGGTCTCCGGCCTGCGCGCCCCGGCCCCCGCCGCCCGTTAGGGGCGGGGGCGGGACGCCGCCGGGCTCACTCCTGCTCGGCCAGCGGGCGGCCGTCGAAGTCGACGGCCGAGTAGAGGGCGAGCTTCTCCAGGCGGTGGTACGAGTCGATCACCCGGATCGTGCCGCTCTTGGAGCGCATCACGATCGACTGGGTGTACGCGCCACCGGAGCGGTAACGCACGCCGCGCAGCAGGTCGCCGGAGGTGACGCCGGTGGCCACGAAGAAGCAGTTGTCGCCGGTGACCAGGTCGTCGGTGAACAGCACCCGGTCCAGGTCGTGCCCGGCGTCCAGCGCCTTGCGGCGTTCCTCGGCGTCCTTCGGCCAGAGCTTGGCCTGCATCATGCCGCCCATGCACTTCAGCGCGCACGCGGCGGTGATGCCCTCCGGGGTGCCGCCGATGCCCATCAGCACGTCCACGTCCGACTCGCCGCGGGCCGCCGCGATGGCCCCGGCGATGTCGCCGTCGGAGATGAACCGGATCCCGGCCCCGGTACGCCGGATCTGCTTGACCAGGTCGTCGTGGCGCGACCGGTCCAGCACGCACACGGTCACCTCGGCGGCGTCGGTGCCCTTGACCTTCGCGATCCGGTGGATGTTCTCGGCCACCCCGGCGTTGATGTCGACCACGTCGGCGTACATCGGGCCGACGGCGAGCTTCTCCATGTAGAAGACGGCGCTCGGGTCGAACATCGCGCCGCGCTCGGCCACCGCGAGCACGGCGAGCGCGTTCGGCATGCCCTTGCTCATCAGCGTGGTGCCGTCGATCGGGTCGACCGCCACGTCCACCTCGGGGCCGGTCCCGTCGCCGACCTCCTCGCCGTTGAACAGCATCGGCGCGTTGTCCTTCTCGCCCTCGCCGATCACCACGACGCCGCGCATCGGGATGGAGTTGATCAGCTTGCGCATGGCGTCGACCGCTGCGCCGTCGCCGCCCTCCTTGTCGCCCCGGCCGACCCAGCGGCCGGCGGCCATCGCCGCGGCCTCGGTCACCCGTACCAGATCGAGGGCGAGGTTGCGGTCGAGATCCTGGGGCGTCCGCGTCCTGGTGGTTGTCATGGCGGCCTCCTCGCGACGTTGCGGGGTGGGACCGGCGGTCGTCGCCGCCGGTTTTGTCGCTGATCCTCACACGATCTCAGGTTCGCGGTCCCGGCGGGGCGGAGGAGGCCAGGATCACGCCTCCCGGCGGGCTGCGACAATGGCCGGGTGGAAGCCGCACAGCCTGCCGACCGCGCACCGACCGACGCCACCCCGCCGGACGGCCAGCCACCGGTCCGACCGGGTGGCGGCCCGACCCCGCCCGAGGGCCAGCCCGCACTCGTCGCGGAGCAGGGCGAACCGGCCGCCGCGGGCGACACGCCCGCGCCGCCCGCCGGCAAGGAGAAGGCCCGCTCCGAGCGGTCGCCGAAGGACATGGCGCTGTCCCTGCTGATCCTGCTGGTCCCGATCGCGCTGCTGCTCGCCTTCTACCGCGGCTTCCTCGGCGGCGACTCGCCGGTCACCGTCGACCCGGCGCCCGCGCTGGAACAGGCCCGCTCCGCGAACGTCTTCCCGGTCAGCGCGCCGACCGGTCTGGGCGACGACTGGCGTACGGTGAACGCCCGCTTCCGGACCGAGGCCGACGGCTCGACGCTGCGGATCGGGTACGTGACCCCGGAGGGCCGCGGCGCGCAGCTCGTGGAGAGCAACGTCCCGGCGGAGAAGCTCCTCCCGGCCGAGCTGAGTGAGGGCCGGCCGCAGGGGGCGGCCGACCTGCCCGACGGGCTGAGCTGGCAGCGCTACACCGCCCGCGGCAACGAGCAGGCGCTCGTCCTGCTGGAGCCGAACCGCACCGTGATCGTGGTCGGCGACGCCGGGGAGACGGAGCTGCGCAAGCTCGCCACGTCACTGCGCTGACGTCCTCCCTCCGGGTGAGGCGGGATTGCGGATCCCCGCTTCCGGGAACAGAAGGGACATCGAGCCCGGACGACCCACCTGGAGAGGTTGACGTGAAGATACGACGCTTCAGCGCCACCGCGTTCGCCGCGGCGCTGCTCATTCCCGGCCTGGCGGCCTGCAACGGCGACGCGACGACCTCCGGCGCCTCCTCGACCCCGAGCGCCTCCGGCAGCGTCGCACCGAGCGCCACGGCGTCCAGCAGCGCGGCCAAGCAGGCCCTGCTCGACTCCACGAACGCGATCCGTGAAGGGAACTTCAAGTTCACCATGACCGGCGCGGGCTCCACCGCCGAAGGGCAGGTGCACGAGCCGAGCCAGAGCGCCGACATGCGGATGACCATCGGCGACCCGTCGTCGGACCTGATGATGAAGCTGGACCTGATCCACGCCAAGCCGGACAGCTGGGTCAAGCTCGAGCTGGGCGGCACGGCGGCGACCCAGATCCCCGGCGTGAAGAACCTCAACACCGGCAAGTACCACCACCTCGACCAGAACCGGATCAAGGGCAACCGGGCGCTGGGCTTCGACTTCGAGAAGCTCGACCCGGCCGGCAGCGCCGTGCTCACCCAGGGCATCACCGAGGTACGGCAGACCGGCGAGGGCACGTACGAGGGCACCGTCGACGTGTCCAAGGCCGCCGAGGCGGGCTCGCTCGACCCGGCCGTGATCACCGCGCTCGGCGCGCAGGCCCAGTCCGTGCCGTTCACCGCCAAGGTCGACACGCAGGGCCGGCTCAGTGAGATGGTGCTCAAGATCCCGGCGGCCGGGCAGAACGCCGCACAGGACCTGAAGATCACCTACACCGACTACGGCAACGCGGCGGCGGCCCAGAAGCCCCCGGCCGACCAGGTCGTCGAGGCGCCCGCCGAGCTGTACAACCTGTTCAACTGACCTCCGCGGTGGGGTTCGGCGATCACGCCGGACCCCACCGTCAGTCCTCGGCGCGCTGCCGCGCGGCGTCGATACGGGCGCGCGCGCCGTCCAGCCAGCGCTGGCACACCCCGGCGAGCTGCTCGCCGCGCTCCCAGAGGGCCAGCGACTCCTCCAGCGAGGTGCCGCCGGCCTCCAGCTTCTCCACCACCGAGGCCAGCTCGGCGCGGGCCTGCTCGTAGCTGAGCTGCTCGTCCTTCGTCCCGGTCATCGTCTCTCTTTCCTCAGCCGTCGACGGTGGCGGTCAGCTCGCCCTCGGCGAGGCGTACCCGCAGTGGATCGCCCTTGGCGACCTCGGACGCCGCGCGGACGACGTGGCCGTCGGCGCGCTGCACGATCGCGTAGCCGCGCTCCAGCGTCGCGGCCGGGGACAGCGCGCGCAGCCGGGCCAGCGTGTGCCGCAGGTCGTCGGTGGCCCCCCGCAGCCGGTGCTCCAGGGACCGGCCGGCGCGGTCACGCAGCGCCGACACGTCCACCGCCCGCTGCTCGACCATCACCTGCGGCCGGGCCAGCACCGGACGGGAGCGCAGCAGGTCGATCCGGTGCTGCTCCCGGTCGACCAGGTGACGAACGGCCCGTTCCAGCCGGGACCGGGCCTGCCCGATCAGCCGGACCTCCTCGGTCAGGTCCGGCACGATGCGCTTGGCCGCGTCGGTCGGGGTGGAGGCGCGCACGTCGGCCACGTAGTCCAGCAGCGGCGCGTCGGTCTCGTGGCCGATCGCGCTGACCACCGGCGTGCGGCAGGCGAAGACCGCCCGACACAGCGTCTCGTCGGAGAAGGGCAGCAGATCCTCGATGCCGCCACCGCCCCGGGCGATGACGATCACGTCGACCGCCGGATCGGCGTCGAGCTCCGTCAGCGCGCCG
>NZ_JAGPXV010000260.1:0-7738 GCF_018070405.1 Micromonospora sp. D75 | reverse complement strand
AGTGAGTGATGACCGACCAGACAGTGGTGCTGCCGGCGGTGCCGGGGCCGGCAGTCGAGGACGTGGTCCGGGTCGAGGGGGTGAGCCGCACCTTCGGCAAGGGCGAGCACGCCGTGCACGCCGTACGGGACGTCTCGTTCACCGCGCGGCGCGGCGAGCTGGTGGCGGTGCGGGGTCGCTCCGGCGCCGGCAAGACCACGCTGCTGAACCTGGTCGGCGGCCTGGACCGCCCGGACGCCGGCCTGATCCGGGTGGCCGGGCACGAGGTCACCGCCGCGGGCGAGCGGGAGCTGCTGGCGTTGCGGCGGGGCACGATCGGGTTCGTGTTCCAGACGTTCGGCCTGGTGCCGATCCTGTCCGCGGCGGAGAACGTCGGGGTGCCGCTGCGGCTGGCCAAGGTGCCGGCGGCCGAGCGGGAGCAGCGGGTGGCGGTGCTGCTGGAGCTGGTCGGGCTGGGCGGGCACGCGGCGCAGCGCCCGTACGAGCTGTCCGGCGGGCAGCAGCAGCGGGTGGCGGTGGCCCGGGCGCTGGCGAACGAGCCGGACCTGCTGATCGCCGACGAGCCGACCGGCCAGCTCGACTCGGAGACCGGTCGCTCGATCATGGACCTGCTCCGGGCGGTGGTGCACGCGCGGGGGATGACCGCGCTGGTCGCCACGCACGATCCGGCGCTGATCGAGATGGCCGACCGGACGCTGACGCTGCGCGACGGCCGGCTGGCGCCGGAGGACTGACCGGGGTGACCGGGCCGCGCGCCTTCGGGTGGCGGCCCGGCGCCGGGTCGCGGCCCGGTCAGAGCGCCAGCTTCATGCCCTCGTGGCTGGCCACGAAGCCCAGGTCGCGATAGAACCGGTGCGCGTCGGCGCGCTGCTTGTCGGTGGTGAGCTGCACCAGCGCGCAGCCGCGCTCCCGGGCCCGGTCGATCGCCCAGCGCATCATCGTCCCGCCCAGCCCACGGCCGCGCCGGTCGGAGCGGACCCGCACCGACTCGATCAGGCACCGCTCGGCGCCGTGCCGGCCCAGCCCGGGGATGTAGGTGAGCTGGAAGCAGCCGACCAACTCCCCGCCGTCGTCGGCGACGATCAGCTCGTTGCGCGGATCGGCGTCGAGGTCGGCGAAGGCCCGCTCGTACGCCGCGTCCACCTCGGGCAGGTCACGGGTACGCCCCAGCACGTCGTCGGCGAGCAGCGCGAGCACGGCCGGCAGGTCGGCGCGGACCGCCTCCCGGAAGATCACCTCGGTCATCCGGCCAGCCTGGCACAGCGCCTCGTGCCGGTGTCGCCCGGTCTGGCGTCGAGGAGGTGCGGCGGCCTCAGCCGCCGTCCAGCCAACTCCGCAACGCCCACCACCAGTGCACGGTCTCCGGCACCGTGCACCGCGCGCCCTCCTCGACCGGCGGCCCGCCGGTCAGCTCCCGCAGCCGCCGCAGCCGGTAGCGCACCGTGTTCGGGTGTACGTGCAGCGCGGCGGCGGTCTGGTCCAGCCGCTGGCCGTGGTGCAGCCAGGCGAGCGCGGTGCCGGCGAGGTCCCGGTGGAAGTCGTCGGCCGGGTCGAGCGCGCCGAGCAGCGTGCCGCGCAGCAGCTCGGCCAGGACCGGCTGGGCGGCCAGCGCGGTCTCCCCGGCCAGGTCGGTGACCTGACGCAGGCCGCGCAGCCGCCGGTGCGCCGCCGTGGCCAGCGCCGCCAGGCAGAGCGCGTACATGGCCGGTGCCCGCGCCAGCGGCTGTGCGGGCGTCACCAGCGTCAGCAGGTCGGCCGGTACGGCGTCGGGCGGTCGCGGGAGCAGCCCGGCGAGCCGGTCGTCGACGGTGCCGAGCAGCCCGCCGTGCCGGATGAGCTGCCGGTGCAGCGCGTGCGCGCGTACCGGGTCGGGTGGCGCGGCGACCAGGCAGTGGTAGCGCCCGTCCGGCCGCAGCCCGAACCGGGTCAGCTCGGCCGGTGGCAGGCCCGCCGGGCCGTCGCGCAGCAGCCGCCGCAGCAGGTGCGCCCGGGCCGCCGCGCCGGTGCGGAGCAGGTCCCGTTCGGCGGCCCGGTGCCCGTCGACCACTGCCCGCTCCACCGCCGCGGCGTACCGGCCGATGGTGAGCAGCCCCTCCAGCAGCACCTCGTCCGGGATGCCGGCGGCCCGGCCGTGCCGGACCACCAGCTCCACCGCGCGGTCCCGTCCGGCCTGCACCCCGCGCAGCAGCCCGGCCACCGTGACGCCCTGCGCGGCCCGGTCCGCGCCCAGCCGCCGGGCCTCGGCGAAGTCCCGTCCGGCCGGGTCCTCGTGGCGTTCCAGCGCGCCGAGACCACTGGTCAGCAGCAGGACGACCTGGCGGCGTACCTCGTCGGCGGGCAGCCGGGCCACCTCGGGGGAGTTCACGCGGGCCGCCCGCGCCACCTCGTCGACGGCGGCCGGGTCGGCGGACAGGTCGCGCAGCAGCGTGCCGAACGTGGGGACGTTCCCGGTCCGGGTCACGCCGCCTCCCGTTGTCGTCGCGGCACAACCAGGTCGCGCGGGCGTTGGCGTCCGGTCCCTAGCCCCGGCGGCCGGCCGGTTGCTCTCCTGGTTGTTACCGCAAGGTAACACCGTTCGCGCCACTGAGAAACGTCGATGTCGTACCGGCTGCCAGGAGGCGTCCATGACCCCCGTGCCACTCCGCCCGCCCCGACCCCGCCGCCGCGCCGCGCTCGCCGTGCTGGCCGCGCTCGCCCTCGTCGCCCCGGCCCCGCTGCTGACGGCGCCCGCGCCGGCCGCCGCCGCGGTCCCGCTCCAGGAGGTGATGTTCGTCGGCAACAACTGGGACGGCACCGCCGACGTCATCCGGTCCCGTGGTGACTACGCCAAGCTCGGCCGGATCAACGTCATCCCGGACCGCGCCGCGCGGCTGCGCGAGATCTACCTCAACCCGATCAAACTGGCGTACTTCCTCGGCATCCGGCAGGGCCCGGGGGAGGGCCACGACCAGTTCGTCGACGACATGTACACCACCCCGGACGGCAGCGCGGTGGTGGTGTCCCGGCCCAGCTTCGCCGACGTCGTCTCGATCGACCTCGCCACCGGCGCGCTGCGCTGGCGGTTCCCGGTCTCCGGCTACCGCTCCGACCACATGGCCGTGTCACCCGACGGCACCCGCGTCGCGGTCTCCGCCTCGACCTCCAACACCGTGCATGTGCTGGACATCCGCACCGGAACGCAGCTCGGCTCGTTCGGCGCCGGCGACAAGCCGCACGAGAACATCTACACCGACGGCGGCACCCGGCTGTGGAACATGTCCATCGGCGAGGTCAACACCGACCTGGACGCGCCCTGGCTCGACTGGACCAAGGGCGACCGCCGGATCACCGTCGCCGACACCAGCACGTACCAGGTGGTCAAGGTCATCGACATGCGGGACCGCCTCGACGCCGCCGGCCGCCGCGACCTCTCCGACGCGGTCCGCCCGGCCGTGTTCACCCCCGACGGCAGCCGGCTCTACTTCCAGGTGTCCTTCTTCAACGGCGTGGTCGAGTACGACGTGGCAACCGACCGGATCACCCGCATCGCCACGCTGCCGAAGAACCCGGCCACCAGCGAGGACCGCACCACCTGGGTCAACGACTCCCGGCACCACGGCCTGTCGATGAGCCCCGACGGCGCCCGGATCTGCGTCGCCGGCACCATGGACGACTACGCCACGGTGCTGGACCGGGCCACGCTGCGCGAGGGGCCGCTGGTGCCCGCGAACAAGCCGTACTGGGCCACGGTCAGCGGGGACGGCCGGGACTGCGTGATCTCCGAATCCGGCGCGGACCAGGTCACCGCGATCAACTTCGCGACCGGGCAGAAGGTCGCGAGCGTCCCGGTCGGCGACCACCCCCAGCGCGTCCGCATCGGGCACGTGCCGCAGGACTGGACGCCCCCGGCCGCCGGCTGACCGCCGACGTTCGACCGGCCGGCGTCCGGCTCCCGGCCGCCGGCCGGGCCGTCACCGGGCGGGGCAGCGCAGCCCCTCCCGGGGGACGGTGAGCGAGATCAGGTACGCGTCGACCGCCGACGTCACGCACGGCGTCTGCGGGTACGCGGTGTGTCCCTCACCCTCCCAGGTGAGCACCCGACCCACGCCCAGCATCGCGGCCAGCGCGGGCGTCTGCTCGTACGGCGTGGCCGGGTCACCCGTGGTGCCGACCACCAGGATCGGCGGCGCGCCGTTCGCCCGGCCGGTCGGATACGGGTCCCGCTCGCCGGGCCACTCCACGCAGCCGAGCATCCCCACCGCGAGGGCGGGACCGAACAGCGGGTACTTCTGCCGCCACTGCGACTGCAGCGAGCGGACCTGCTCCCGGGTCGGCTTCTCGGTCTCGTCCGCGCAGTTGACCGCCAGGTTCGCGTCGAACAGGTTGGAGTAGTGCCCGTCCGGCTCCCGGCCCGCGTACGAGTCGGCCAGCTTGAACACGCCGGCCGGGTCGCCGCCCTGCAACTCGTCGATCGCCCGGGCCAGCTCCTGCCAGCCCTGCTCGGTGTAGAGCGAGGAGATCACCGCGTAGAAGACCCAGCCGGAGGTCGCCTCCCGGCCGTCCTGCCCGCGTACCGGGGAGGTCTTCGCCTTGGCGATCGCGTCGGTGACCGCACCCCGGGCGTCCGGCGCGATCGGGCAGCGGCCGGCGTTCGCCGCGCACCAGCGGGAGAAGTTGTCGAACGCCCGCTCGAAGCCCTTCGCCTGGCTCTCCGACCCGGCGATCAGCTTCTGCTGCGGGTCGACCGCGCCGTCGAGCACCAGGGCGCGCACACGCTGCGGATAGAGCTGGGCGTAGGTGGCGCCGAGCAGCGTGCCGTAGGAGTAGCCGAGGTACGTCAGCTTGTCGTCGCCGACCGCCGCCCGGACCGCGTCCATGTCGCGGGCCGCCTGCTCGGTGCCGTAGAGCGGAAGCTGGTCGCCGTACTTCGCGCCGCACCGCTCGCCGATGCGCCGGTTGAGGCCGACGAAGCCGTCGAACGACGACTGGCTCTCCGGGTCGGGGTCGTAGCCGAAGCTGGCGTCCAGGTCGGCGTCGGAGATGCACTTGACCGGGCTGGACCGGGCCACCCCGCGCGGGTCGAAGCCGACGATGTCGAACCGGTCGGTGACCGACGTCGGCAGCCCGCCGAACGCCGGACCGAAGGACAGGTAGACGGCGGTGTCCACGCCCGAGGCCCCCGGCCCGCCGGGGTTGACCACCAGCGACCCGATCCGGTCGCGCTGCTTTGTCGAACGGGCCCGGATCAGCGCGATCTCGAACGTCTCTCCCGCGCCCGGCCCGGCGGTCGCGCCGGTGGTTGCCCCGGTGCCCCAGTTGCGCGGCACGGCGATCCGGGCGCAGTCGTAGCGCATGTCCGCCGCACCCCGGCCGACCAGCTCGTTCGGCACCTCCGGGCAGGCCCGCCACTGTGGGGCGGTGCCCGGCGGGGCGGCCTCGCCCTCGCTCTCGGCGCGCGGCGCGAACGCCGGCAGCGTGCAGCCGGCGGTGAGCACCACCGCCGCGACGAACGCGGCGAGGGCGGGCCGGAACCGGCGGGTCCGGTCGGGGAAGCCTGTCACGTGGGCGCCTTCCATGATCGTGTCGACCGCCAGGCTACGCCCGGCCGGCCGCGTCACCGACCGTCGCCGCCGGATCGCCGCGCAGCACCTCGTCGACGTCGTAGCGGATCGGGCGGTCGAGCTGGCCGTAGTCGCAGGAGCGCGGATCACGGTCGGGGCGCCAGCGCACGAACCGGGCGGTGTGCCGCAGCCGGTCGCCCTCCATCGCGTCGTACGCCACCTCGACCACCAGCTCGGGACGCAGCGGCTCCCACTCCAGGTTCTTGCCGCCGGTCCACCGGCTCACCCCGCCCGGGATGCGCTGGCCGCGCTCGTGGTCGCCGTGCACCCACGGGTGCTCGCCGCCGACCTCGCGGTAGGGCTCCAGCTCGTCCAGCAGCTCCTTGCGGCGGGCCATGGTGAACGAGGAGCTGACGCCGATGTGGTGCAGCACGCCCTGGTCGTCGTAGAGCCCCAGCAGCAGCGAGCCCACCACCGGGCCGGACTTGTGCCAGCGGAAGCCCGCCACCACCGCGTCCATGGTGCGCGCGTGCTTGACCTTGAACATGAGCCGCTTGCCCGGCTCGTACGGCAGGTCGGCCGGCTTGACGATCAGCCCGTCCAGGCCGGCGCCCTCGAACACCTCGAACCAGCGGCGGGCCGTCTCCGGGTCGGTGGTCACCTGGGTCACGTGCACCGGCGGCCGCACCCCGGACAACGCCTGCTCCAGCCGCTCGCGGCGCTGCGGATAGGGCTGCCCGGTGAGCAGCTCGTCGTCGATGGCCAGCAGGTCGAACGCGACGAAGTCGGCCGGGGTGGTCTCGGCCAGCAGCTTCACCCGGGAGGCGGCCGGATGGATCCGCTGGGCCAGCAGCTCGAAGTCGAGCCGGGGGTGCCCGCCCGGCCCGTCCCGGCGGATCACGATCAGCTCGCCGTCGACGGCGCACCGGGGCGGGAGCTGCCGGCGCGCCTGCTCGACCACCTCCGGGAAGTAGCGCGTCATCGACTTGCCGCCCCGGCTGGCCAGCTCGACCTCGTCACCGTCGCGGAACACGATGCAGCGGAAGCCGTCCCACTTCGGCTCGTAGGTCAGGCCGGGATCGGTGGGCAGCTCGGACACGCTCTTGGCCAGCATCGGCTCGACCGGAGGGTTGATCGGCAGGTCCACGGCGACCAGTCAACCAGACCCCACCGACAGTGGTGAGGCAGATCACCGGGGGTGGTCGGGCGGCGTGTCCCGTGCCGGTCGCCTTCGTCACCGCTGCCCGGATGGTGAAACCGCAGGTCAGAGCTACCTTCGCGGCGTGCCGGAGTGGAGCTGCGGATGCTGCGGGCGCTGGCGGGTCAGCGTCGAGCTGATCCGTGGCCGCTACCGCTACCGGCTGGCGCACCGCTATCCGGCCGAGCACGGCGGCGGCGCGAACGTCCTCGGCGAGGTCGGCTCGATCACCGAGCTGGAACGCCTGCTGAAGCGCTACGCCCCGGTCACCCTGGCCGACCTGCGCGAAGCGGCCTGACCCTCCGCCCGGCGACCCGCTGCCCGCCGGCCGGCGCCGAGCGACGGAATGCCGGCTGCCCCTCCGCCCCGGCATCTCCGCCCCGGCAAGCCGCCGATCTTGGAGTTGTGGTGCCTCGTAAAGTTCGTCAATCGGGCATCCTGGGCACCCTAAGTCCAAGATCGACGAAGCGGGGGCGGGGCGAGGGCGGAGCGGGGCGCGCGCGGGACGGCGGGCGGGTGGAGTGCGGGCGTAGCCTGAGCGGACCGTCCACGGGGGAGGAACGCCGATGCGGTTCGTCGAGTCCGTCGAGATCGCCGCCGACGTCGACCGGGTGTGGGCGGTGCAGAGCGACGTCGAGCGCTGGCCGGAGTGGACGCCCTCGGTCACCGCCGCCCGCCGGCTGGAGCCCGGTCCGCTGGCGCTCGGCTCGACCGCCCGGCTGGAGCAGCCGCGCCTGCCCCCGGCGGTGTGGCGGGTCACCGAGATCGAGCCGCCGTACTCGTTCGTCTGGGAGTCCACGAGCGCCGGCGTGCGCAGCCGGGGCGAGCACCGCCTCGTCGCGCTCGGCGACGGGCGCACCCGGGCCGAGCTGGCCCTGGTGCAGACCGGGCCGCTGGCCGGCCTGCTCGGCTTGCTCGCCGGCTCGATGATGCGCCGCTACCTGCGGCAGGAGGCGGACGGGCTCAGGCGCCGCTGCGAGCAGGGCTGACCGTCTTTTCC
>NZ_JAGPXV010000026.1:0-20687 GCF_018070405.1 Micromonospora sp. D75 | reverse complement strand
GATCGCGGCGAGCCTGCCGGAGGGTGCGACTGTGGTGGTGCCCGAGAGCGAGTTCACCTCGATCCTGTTCCCCTGGCTCGTCCAGCAGGAGCGCGGGGTGCGGGTCCGCACCGTGCCGCTGGCCGGCCTGGTCGACGCGATCGACGCCGGCACCGACCTGGTGGCGTTCAGCGTGGTGCAGTCCGCCGACGGCGTCGTGGCCCCGTACGACGAGATCGTCGCGGCGGCCCGGGCGCACGGCGCCGTCGTGGTGGTCGACGCCACGCAGGCGTGCGGGTGGCTGCCGTTCGCCGCGGACCGGGCGGACGCGGTGGTGGTCGGGGCGTACAAGTGGTTGATGGCGCCGCGCGGCGCGGCCTTCGCCTACCTGGCGCCGGAGCTGCGCGAGCGGATTCGCCCGGACGCGGCCGGGTGGTTCGCGGGCAAGGACCCGCACGCCTCCTACTACGGACTGCCGCTGCGCCTGGCCGACGACGCCCGGCGCTTCGACATCTCCCCGTCCTGGCTGTGCTACGTCGGGGCCGCGCCCGCGCTGGAGCTGCTCGCCGACCTCGATCCGGAGGAGGTGCGCGCGTACGACGTGGGGCTGGCCAACCGGTTCCTGACCGGGCTGGGCCGCCCGCCCGGCGACAGCGCGATCGTCTCCGTGGACGTGCCGGACGCGCAGGAACGGCTGGCCCGCGCCGGGGTGCGCGCGGCGGTCCGGGCGGGCCGGGTCCGCGCCTCGTTCCACCTGTACACGACCGAGGAGGACGTGGACCGGGCGGTCGAGGCGCTGACCGGCTGACCGCTGCGGTCGGGTGACAGCTCAGGCCAGGTGCCCGCCGATCTTCGTGTAGCCGCGCAGCAGGTCCCGGGAGATGATCAGCCGCTGCATCTCGTCGGTGCCCTCGAAGATCCGGTACAGCCGGACCTGCCGGTACCAGCGTTCGATCGGCAGCTCGCGGGTGTAGCCCATGCCGCCGTGGATCTGCAGCGCGCGGTCCACCACCCGGTTGACCATGCCGGCGCCGTAGAGCTTGCCCATCGAGGAGGCGTGCCGGGGGTCGAGGCCCTGGTCGACCGTCCAGGCCGAGCGCAGGATCAGCCAGCGGGCCGCCTCCAGTTCGGTCTCCGAGTCGGCGATCATCCACTGGATGGCCTGGTTGGTGGCGATCGGCGCGCCGAACGTCTCCCGCGTGTTGGCGTGGTCGATCGCCATCTGGAGGACTCGTTCGGCGATGCCGACGGCGTGCGACGGGATGGTGTAGCGGCCCTTGCCGATCCACTCCATGCCGAGCGTGAAGCCCTGCCCGATCTCGCCGAGGATGTTGCGGTGCGGCACCCGTACGCCGTCGAAGATCAGCGAGGCCGGGCCGCCCTCGCCCATGGTCTGGATGAACTCCGAGCGCCAGCCCATCGCGCGGTCCACCAGGAAGGCGGTGGCGCCGCCGCGGCGGGCGCCCTTCTCCGGGTCGGTCACGGCGACCACGATGGCGAAGTCGGCGTCGTTGCCGTTGGTGATGAACGTCTTCTCGCCGTCGAGGATCCAGTCGTCGCCGTCGCGGCGGGCGCGCAGCTTGATGTTCGCCGCGTCGGAGCCCGCGCCGGGCTCGGTGATGGCGAAGCAGGAGATCCGTTCCCCCTCGATGGTGGGGATGAGGAACTCGCGCTTCTGCTCCTCGGTGGCGTGGAACAGGATGTTGTCGGCTTCGCCGCCGAAGCGGAACGGCACGAAGGTGCGGCCCAGCTCGGTCCAGATCAGCGACTGCATGACCGCCGGCAGCGCCATGCCGCCGTACTCCTCCGGGGTGGCCAGCCCCCAGAAGCCGAACTTCTTCGCCTTGAGCTGCAGTTCGCGCAGCTCGGAGCGGTCGAGGCCGGGCTGGTGGGCGCGCTCGCGGCGCAGCACCTCCGCCTCCAGCGGCATCACCTCGCGGGTGACGAACGTGCGAACGGTGTCCCGGATCGCGCGTTCCTCGTCGGACAGTGCGAAGTCCACGGTTCCCCCTCAGGTCGACTGGCTATAAACTAGCGCTGGAAGTTTTCCCGCGTCCAGACCCGATGTCGAAAGGAGGATGATGATCAGGTGCCCCGACCCCGACAGGCCCTGCTCACCCGCGACCGGATCGTCGAGACCGCGCTGGCGCTGATCGACGCCGACGGGCTGGACGCGCTCTCCACCCGGCGGCTCGCCGCCGCGCTGGGCGTACGCGGCCCCTCGCTCTACAACCACTTCGCCACCAAGGAGGAGATCCTCGACGCGGTGGCCGACGGCGTCGCGGCGACCGTGGACATCGGCGTCTTCGACGAGTACGAGTGGCTCGACGCGCTCGGCCGCTGGGCGCGCTCGTACCGGGCCGCGCTGGCCGCGCATCCGAACATCGTGCCGTACCTGGCGCAGGGGCCGGGCCGCCGTCCGGCCGCGCTCGCCATGGCCGACGCGGTCTACGGCGCGCTGGTCCGGGCCGGCTGGCCGCCCGCGCGGGCCACCCACATCGGCGCCGCGATGCGCTACTTCGTGGCCGGGTCCGCGCTCGGCTCGTTCGCCCGCGGCTTCGTCGAGGACCCCTCGCTCTACGCCGCGCACCCGCACCTCAACCAGGCGCACCGCCTCGCCGGCCACCAGCGCAGCGTGGACGAGGGGGCGTTCGCGCTCGGCCTGGACGCGCTGCTGCACGGCCTCGCCGCCGAGTACGCGGCCACCGTCGCCCCGCTGGAACGGGTCGGCGGTCCGGAGTAGCGTCCAAACTCCCACCGCTAGTTTCCACCGCCGCCCCCGAAGGACGCCATGGATCTCGCCGCCGCCCCGCCCGCCCTGCTGACGCGCCGCCACCTGCACATCGCCGGTGACTGGGCCGACCCGTCGTCGGACGACACCGTCCCGGTGGAGAACCCGGCCACCGCGAGCATCATCGGCGAGGTGCCGGCCGGTACGCCGGCCGACGTGGACCGCGCGGTCGCCGCCGCCCGCGCCGCGTTCCCCGGCTGGGCCGCAACCGCCCCCGAGCAGCGGGCCGCGCACCTGGACCGGCTGCACACCGCGCTCGCCGCGCGCGCCGACGAGATCGCCCGCACCGTGGCCACCGAGCTGGGCACCCCGCTCAAGCTCGCCACCCGAGTCCAGGCCGGGCTGCCGCTCAAAGAGCTGCGGAGCATGTTCGACCTGGCCGCCCGCCCGGCCGCCGAGCACCCGGTCGGCAACTCGCTCGTCGTCCGCGAGCCGGTCGGCGTGGTCGGCGCGATCACCCCGTGGAACTACCCGCTGCACCAGGTGGTCGCGAAGGTCGCGCCCGCGCTCGCCGCCGGGTGCACAGTGGTGCTCAAGCCCAGCGAGTTGACGCCGCTCACCGCGTACCTGTTGTTCGACGCGATCACCGACGCCGGCCTGCCGCCCGGCGTGGTGAACCTGGTGCCCGGCACCGGCCCGGTGGTCGGCGAGGCGCTGGCCGCGCACCCCGACGTCGACCTGGTCTCGTTCACCGGCTCCACCGCCACCGGCCGGCGCATCGCCCACCTGGCCGCCGTGCGGATCGCCCGGGTGTCGCTGTAACTCGGCGGCAAGTCCGCGAACATCGTCCTGGCCGACGCCGATCTGCCCACCGCGGTCAAGGTCGGCGTCGGCAACGCGCTGCTCAACTCCGGGCAGACCTGCACCGCCTGGACCCGGATGCTCGTACACCGCGACCGCTACGACGAGGCCCTGGACCTGGTCGCGGCGGCGGTGGCCGGCTACCGGCTCGGCGACCCCTTCGACCCGGCCACCCGGCTGGGCCCGCTCGCCTCCGCCGCGCAGGCCCGGCGGGTACGCGACCACGTGGACCGGGCGCTCGCCGACGGCGCCCGGCTCGTCGCCGGCGGACCGGACGCGCCGCTGCCGCCGCAGGGGCACTTCGTCGCGCCCACCGTCTTCGCCGACGTGCACCCGGACAGCGCGCTCGCCCAGGAGGAGGTGTTCGGCCCGGTGCTCGCGGTGATCCCGTTCGCCGACACCGACGAGGCGGTCGCCATCGCCAACAACTCCCGGTACGGGCTGGCCGGCGCGGTCTGGTCCGCCGACTCCGACGCGGCGCTGGCGGTGGCCCGGCGGATGCGTACCGGTCAGGTGGACGTCAACGGCGGCGCGTTCAACCCGCTCGCCCCGTTCGGCGGCTACAAGCAGTCCGGCCTGGGCCGGGAACTGGGCGCGTACGGCGTGGAGGAGTTCACCGAGCTGAAGGCGATCCAGCGGTGAGGGCGCTGGTGGTACGCGGCCGGGGCGAGACCTCGGCGGTCGAGGAGGTACGCCTGCCCGCCCCCGGCCCGGGCGAGCTGCGGGTACGCATCCGCGCCGCCGGCATCTGCCACTCCGACCTGGCCATGGTGGACGGCACGCTGGCGCCCGCGTACCCGCTGGTGCTGGGTCATGAGGCGACCGGCGTGGTGGCCGAGGCCGGGCCGGACACGACGATCGCGGTCGGCACGCCAGTGGTGCTCAACTGGGCGCCGGCCTGCCGGGACTGCTGGCACTGCCGGCACGGTGAGCCGTGGCTCTGCGCGGCCAATCCCAACCCGTCGACACCCCGGGGTGAGACGGCCGCCGGTGAGCCCCTCGCGGTCACGCTCGGGCTCGGCGCGCTCGCCGAGGAGGTGGTGGTGCCGCAGCGCGCGGCCGTACCGGTGCCGGCCGGGCTGCCGCCGGAGCAGGCCGCCGTGCTGGGCTGCGCGGTGCTCACCGGCGTCGGCGCGGTCCGCAACACCGCGCGGGTCGCGCCCGGCGAGTCGGTAGCGGTGATCGGGCTCGGCGGGGTGGGCCTGGCCGTGCTGACCGCTGCGCGGCGGGCCGGCGCGTCGCCGATCCTCGCCGTGGACGTGGTGGAGGCGAAGCGGGACCTGGCGCTCGCGGCCGGGGCCACCGACTTCCTGCGCTCCGACGACACGCTGGGCAAGCAGATCCGGGCGCGCACCGACGGGCGCGGCGTGGACCACGCCTTCGAGTGCGTCGGCCGGTCCGCCACCATCCGCGCCGCCTGGCGGGCGACGCGGCGCGGGGGAGCGGTCACCGTGGTCGGCATGGGCGGCAAGGACGACATGCTCAGCCTCTCCGCGCTGGACATCTTCCACTCCGCCCGCACGCTGCGCTCCTCGGTGTACGGCTCGACCGACCCGGATCGGGAGGTGCCGGAGCTGGCCGCCGCGCTCGCCGCCGGTGATCTTGACCTCGGCCCGCTGGTGAGCGGCACGGTGCCGCTGGCGGAGGCGCCCGACGCACTCTCGCGGCTGTCCCGTGGCGAGGGCGCCCGCTGGGTGGTGACCTTCCCGGACTGACCGGCGGCGGCCGGATCCGCCATCGGCGCATCCGGATCGGCCGGTGCGAGCGAACCCCTGGGTAGGAGAGCTACCCGGGGGTACGTCCGTTGCTGACCGAGAACATGCCGGCCGGGGCCGCCGAGACGGCCCGCAAACGGCTGACCGCCGCCGCCGAGGACCTGGACGACAACCAGGTCGCCGGGCTGCTGCTCGACCTGGCCGCCGAGGCCGGCGTGGTGCCCGCCTGGGAACAGGTCTGCCTGCCGCTGCTGGGCTCGCTGCGCGGCGACAGCGCCGCCGAGATCGCGATGGAGCACGCCCTCTCCGAGGGGCTGCGGGTCGGGCTGGACGTGTTCGGCCGCGAGCCGACCCGGCCGCTGCCCGCCCAGGGTGTGCTGCTGGCCGGCGCCGAGCACGAGACGCACTGCCTCGGGCTGCACGCGCTCGCCGCGGCGCTGCGCGAGCGCGGGCGCGGCGCGCTGCACCTCGGCCCGGCCCTGCCCTGGTCGGCGCTTGCCAGCGCGGCGGCGCGGGTCCGTCCGCGGGTGGTGGTGGTCTGGTCGCAGACCCCGGTGACCGGCCGCGCGTACCGCCTGGTCCGGCTGCGGCGGGACCTGCCGGGGGTACGGGTGCTCGCCGCCGGCCCGGGTTGGATCGAGCCGTTCCCGCCCACCTCGGCCGTGCCGCAGCGCCTCACCACGCTCGGCGAGGCCACGCTGGCCTGCCTGCGTAGCGCCGCCTGACGCCGAGAAGTGACCTGGCACACATTCGATACGAACCGGTTCCGTATCGAAATCCTCGCGCCTACGCTCGTCACCGTTACGAGTCTGACCCGTATCGTATTTCGACGCGGGGGAGCCGGGGGGAGAACCTGCAGTGGAAGCACACGGGAACACCGGACACCCGAGGAGGTGGGCGATCCTCGGGGTGCTGGTGATCAGCCTCCTCGTGGTCGTCCTC
Organism: Micromonospora sp. D75; assembly: GCF_018070405.1. NCBI lineage: Bacteria > Bacillati > Actinomycetota > Actinomycetes > Micromonosporales > Micromonosporaceae > Micromonospora > Micromonospora sp. D75. The sequence continues at coordinate 14,459 of NZ_JAGPXV010000026.1, read as the reverse complement.
GACAACACCATCCTCAACGTCGCGCTGCGCACCCTCGCCGACCCGGTGCACGGCCTCGGCGCCACCCAGGGCGAGCTGGAATGGGCGATCAACTCCTACACGCTCGTCTTCGCCGGGCTGCTGTTCACCTTCGGCGTGCTCGGTGACCGGCTCGGCCGCCGCCGCTTCCTGATCCTGGGCCTGGCGCTGTTCGGGCTGGCCTCGCTGCTGTCCGCGTACGCGCAGGACCCGGCCCAGCTCATCGCGGCCCGCGCGCTCATGGGCGTCGGCGGCGCGGCCATCATGCCGGTGACGCTCTCGATCATCTCCAACGTCTTCGACCCGCGCGAGCGGGCGAAGGCGATCGGCGTCTGGGCCGGCGCGGTCGGCCTCGGCGTGGCGATCGGCCCGGTGCTCGGCGGCGCGCTGCTGGAGCGCTTCTGGTGGGGCTCGGTCTTCCTGATCAACGTGCCGGTGGTGGCGCTCGGCGTGGTGCTGGTCGCGGCCCTGGTGCCGGAGTCCCGCGACCCGAAGCCCGGCCGGGTCGACGTGCCCGGAGTGCTGCTGTCGGTGGTCGGCCTGGTCGCGCTCACGTACGGCATCATCGACGGCGGCGAGCACGGCTTCGACCGGCCGCAGGTGTGGGTAGCGGTGCTGGGCGGTCTCGCGGTGCTCGGCTGGTTCATCGCCCACGAGCTGCGCAGCGACCACCCGTCGCTGGACGTACGGCTGTTCCGGGTGCCCCGCTTCGCCGCCCCGGTGGCGCTGGTCGGGCTGGTCTTCTTCGCCGCCATGGGCGTGATGTTCTTCGGCGCGTTCTACCTGCAGCTGGTCCGCGGCTACAGCCCGCTGGAGAGCGGCCTGCTGTTCCTGCCGTTCGCGGTGGCCCAGCTGATCTTCGCCCCGCGCAGCGCGGCGATGGTCCGCCGCTACGGCGGCCGGTCGGTGGCGGCGGTCGGACTGCTGCTCACCGCCACCGCGCTGGGCGCGTTCGTCTTCATCGACGCGGACACCCCGATCTGGATCTTCTCGGCGCTCGGCTTCCTCCAGGGCGCCGGCATGGCCAACATCATGCCCCCGGCCACCGAGTCGATCATGTCGTCGCTGCCCCGGGAGAAGGCCGGTGTCGGGTCGGCGGTCAGCAACACCGTGCGGCAGGTCGCCGGCGCGCTCGGCGTGGCGGTGCTCGGCTCGGTGCTCTCCGCCGTCTACCGCGACCAGGTCGCCCCGGCGGTGGCCGCCCTGCCCGCGCCGGTACGCGACGCGGCCCGCGAGTCGGTCTCCGGGGCGTACGCGGTCGCCGACCGGCTCGGCCCGGCCGCGCCGCGACTCATCGACGCGGCGAACGACTCCTTCGTCTCGGCCATGCACTGGGCCGCCGGCGTCTCGGCGGTGGTGGCCGCGCTCGGCCTCGTCATCGTGCTGCGCTGGATGCCCGGCCGGCCGGTCGCCGCCGCCGGTGGTGCGACCCCCGCCACGGACCGGGAGCTGGCCGGGGCCGCGTAGGTTCGTGGACAATGTCTGACATGACTTCCACGGCGGATGCTCCGCGGTCGCCCGGACGACCGCGGAGCACCCGCGCGGACGAGGCGATCGTGGACGCCACACTCGACCTGCTGGCCGAGGGCAACAGCGTCGAGTCGCTGAGCATCGAGGCGATCGCGGCCCGCGCCGGAGTCGGCAAGGCCACCATCTACCGCCGCTGGCCGGGTAAGGACGCGCTGCTGCTGGACGCGCTGCGCACGCTCAAGGGGCCCGCGCCGCACTGCGCCGGCCGTTCCGTCCGCGACGACCTGGTGCTGCTCGTCGGCGCCGTCGGTCAGCACGCCGACCCCCGGGCCCGCAAGATCATGCCGTGCCTGGTGCCCGAGGTGAACCGCAGCTCGGCCCACCGGCAGGCGTACGAGGCGATCGTCGAGCCGCGCCGCGAGGCGTTGCGCGAGGTGCTGCGCCGCGCGATCGAGCGCGGCGAACTCCGCGCCGACATCGACATCGAGGTGACCATGGCGCTGCTCACCGCGCCGATGCTCACCCAGCGGATGCTGCACTGGCACGCCGGGGACGAGCGGGTGGTGCCCGAGCGGATCGTGGACACCGTCCTGGACGGCCTGCGCGTCCGCTGAGACCGGGTCGCCGTGCCCGGCCCGCTCAGCGGGCGGGCGTGCGCAGGCGGTGCAGGCGCAGCGCGAGCTGCACCTCCAGCGCCCGATCCGGGCGCTGCCAGTCCGCGCCGAGCAGTTGCCCGACCCGTTCCAGCCGCTGGGTGACCGTGTTCACGTGCACGTGCAGCTGCTCGGCGGCCCGGGCCAGGCTGCCGCCCACCCCGAAGTACGCCTCCAGCGTCTTGACCAGCGCCGTGCCCCGCCGGGCGTCGTAGTCCACCACCGGACCCACTGTCGCGGTGAGGAATCCGGCCACGTCTCGGTCCCCGGCGTCGCCCACCGCGCCCAGCAGCAGCCCGACGAAGCCCAGCTCGGCGGTGCTCGCCCCCTGCCCGGCCCGGCCCAGCGCGCCCAGCGCGGACAGGCAGCGCTCCGCCTCGGCGAACGTGACTGCGAGCGACGCCGGCCCGGTCGAGGGGCCGCTCGCCCCCGCCGTCACCGGCCGCCCGGTCACCCGCGACAGGTCCCGGGCCACCGCCCGGGCCGCGCCGCCCGCGTCCCGGCCCGGCAGCATCAGCACCACCCGCCCGTCGCGCGCCGCCGCCAGGCCGCCCCGGGTCGAGGCGTACGTGGTGGCCCAGGACAGCACCCGCTGCCGGGCCGAGCCGGTCTCGGCGAACGCGTCGTCGCCGACCGCCACCAGCACGTGCGGCGCGTCCAGGTCCACCCCGATGCGGCGGGCCCGCGCGCGCAGCGCGTCCGCGTCGCGCAGCGGCCGGGCGATCAGGTCGTCCAGCAGCTCGCCGCGCACGCGCCCCTCCGCCTCGGCCACCGTGCGGCGGAACAGCAGCAGCAACGCGGTCACCAGCGCGGCCCGCTCCAGGATGCGCTGGTCGGCGTCGACCAGCTCGTCGTCCGGGCGCAGCACCAGCGCGCCCAGGTTCTCCGCGCCGGCCACCACCGCGGCGTACCAGAGCGGACCCCGGCGCACGCTGCGTCCCTCGGTACGCGACGCGGCGACCGCCTCCACGATGTCCGCCCGGTCCGGCTCCTCGATCTCGCCGACCCGGGCCAGCCGCCGGCCCTCGGCATCAAGCGCCAGCAGCGCGCCGCCGAGAACCTCGGTGACCGCCGCGGCCACGTCCTCCATCCCGCCGCCGCGCACCACCAGCGCGGTCATCCGGTCGTGCGCGGCGGCGGCGCGCTCCACCGAGCTGCTGTGCGCCCGGATCGTGCTGTTCGCCGCCGACAGCTCGGCCAGCGCCGCCCGCGTCTCGGCCAGCAGCCGCGCGGTGTCGATCGCCACCGCCGCGTGCGCCGCCAGCGACACCAGCAGCGAAACCTCCTCCCGGGCGAACGGCCGGGCCGAGCGGTTCGCCGCGTACAGCACGCCGATCACGCTGGAGCCCAGCCGCAGCGGCACGCCCAGGATGGCCACCAGGCCCTCCTCGCCCACCCCGCCGTCGATCTCCCCGGTGTGCCGGAACCGCTCGTCCTCCTGGTAGTTCGAGGTGACGTACGGCGTGCCGGTCTGCGCCACCAGGCCGCCCAGGCCGTCACCCAGCTCCAGCCGCAGCCGCTGGAACCGGGCCGAGATCGAGCCGTCGGTCACCCGCATGTACGTGTCGCCGCGCTCCTCGTCGTTGAGCGTCATGTACGCCACGTCGGTGCCGAGCAGGATCCGCGCCCGGTGCACGATCGCGTGCAGCACGTCGTCCAGGTCGCGCAGCCCGGCCAGGTCGCTCGCGGTGTCGTAGAGGCCGGACAGCTCGGTCTCCCGGCGCCGCCGCCGGGCCAGCAGCGCCCGTACCCGCAGCGCCACCACCTTCGCCTGCTCCAGCTCGGCCAGCCGGTCGGCGGGCAGCCCGGCGGCGCGCGCGGCCACCAGCGGACCCTCGAACTCGACCGCGGCGGCCTCGCGCGCCAGCAACTCCAGGAACTCGACCGGCGACGACATGACCGACATTGTGCGGGGCGCCACTAGTTCGCCGTCCAGCCCCCGTCGAGGGCGATCGAGGCGCCGGTGAGGAACGCGGCCGGCGGGGAGCACAGGTACGCCAGCAGCTCGGCCACCTCCTCCGGCTCGATCAGCCGCTTGATCGCCGCCCGGGCCAGCATGATCTTCTCGACCACCTCGTCCTCGCCGATGCCGTGCGTGGCCGCCTGGTCGGCGATCTGGCTCTCCACCAGCGCGGTCCGCACGTACGCCGGGTTGATGCAGTTGGCGGTGACGCCGTGCGCGGCGCCCTCCAGCGCGACCACCTTGGACAGGCCCTCCAGCGCGTGCTTGGCCGAGACGTACGCGGCCTTGAACGGCGAGGCGCGCAGCCCGTGCACCGAGGAGATGTTGACGATCCGGCCCCAGCCGTTCGCGTACATCCGGGGCAGCGCCCGGCGCACGAGCAGGAACGGCGCCTCGACCATCACCCGCTGGATGTACTCGAAGCGCTCGACCGGGAAGTCCTGCACCGGCGAGACGTGCTGCAGGCCGGCGTTGTTGACCACGATGTCGGCGTCGACGTCGAGGCGGTCCACCGCCGCCGGGTCGGCGAGGTCGATCCCGACCGCCCGGCCACCGGCCTCGGCGGCCACCGCCCCGGCCGCCGCCTCGTCGCGGTCCAGCACCACCACTGTCGCGCCGGCCGCCGCCAGGCGCAGGGCGCAGGCGCGTCCGATGCCGCTGCCGCCGCCGGTGACCAGCGCGGTACGGCCGGTCAGGTCGACGTGTACGACGTGGGGGACCACCACGGGTTCTGCCGTCATGGCGCATGAACGTACGAGCCGGGTGCCCCCTGGCACATGGGGCGGCGACACATACTCCACCGCCCGGGTGTGTGGTGCGCCGCGTCACCGGCCGCGTCCGGCGTGTCCGGCCGACCCGCCGTCGGCGGGCACCAGTAGGGTGTGTCGAACACACGTACTGCTGGCGGCTCGGGGAGGAGGCGGCGTGCGCGTGCTGGGCGTCGACCCGGGGCTGACCCGGTGCGGGGTCGGCGTGGTCGAGGGCGTGCCGGGCCGCCCCTGCACGCTCGTGGCCTACTACGTGGTCTACACCGACCCGGCCGACGACCTGCCGCTGCGCCTGCTGCACCTGGACCGCTCGCTCACCGACCTGGTCGCCGAGCACCGCCCGGACGCGGTCGCCGTGGAGCGCGTGTTCAGCCAGCACAACGTCCGCACCGTGATGGGCACCGCGCAGGCCAGCGGCGTCGCGGTGCTCGCCGGGGCCCGGGCCGGGCTGCCGGTGACGACGTACACGCCGAGCGAGGTGAAGGCGGCGGTGACCGGCTCCGGCCAGGCCGACAAGGCGCAGATGACGGCGATGGTCACCCGGCTGCTGCGGCTGCCCGAGCCGCCGAAACCGGCCGACGCCGCCGACGCGCTGGCGCTGGCCATCTGTCACGTGTGGCGCGGCGGCACCCGGTCCAAGCTGGCCGAGGCCGCGCAGCGGGCCCGACGAGGAGGGACGCGATGATCGCGAGCGTACGCGGCACGGTGACCGCCACCGGCCCGGATCACGCGGTGGTGGAGGTGGGCGGCATCGGCCTGGCCGTGCAGTGCGCCCCCGGCACGATCGCCGAGCTGCGCGTGGGCCAGCCGGCCCGGCTGGCGACCAGCCTGGTCGTCCGGGAGGACTCGCTCACCCTCTACGGCTTCGCCGACGACGACGCAAAGCAGCTGTTCGAGCTGCTCCAGACCGCCAGCGGGGTCGGTCCCCGGCTGGCCCAGGCGGTGCTCGCCGTGCACACGCCGGATGCGGTCCGCAAGGCCATCGCCAACGCCGACACCGCGGCGCTGACCCGGGTGCCGGGCATCGGCAAGAAGGGCGCCGAGCGGCTGGTGCTGGAGTTGCGCGACCGGATCGGCCCGGTGCCGGTGGGCGCCGACGGCGCGGCCGGGGTGACCGCCGGCGCCTGGCCGGAGCAGGTCCGCCAGGCCCTCGTCGGGCTGGGCTGGACGGCCGCCCAGGCCGAGCAGGCGGTGGCCGCGGTGGCGGAGACCGTGGACGGTGAGACGCCGCCGGTGCCGGTCCTGCTCAAGCAGGCGATCCGCCTCCTGGGCCGGACCCGATGAGCGGGGAGAACCTGGTCTCGGCGTACGTCGACGACGCCGAGCGGGACGCGGAGGCGAGCGTCCGGCCGAAGCGGCTGGCCGAGTTCATCGCCCAGGACCGCGTCCGGGACCAGCTCGACCTGCTGCTGCAGGGGGCGATGCGGCGTGGCTCGCCGCCGGACCACATCCTGCTGTCCGGTCCGCCCGGCCTGGGCAAGACCAGCCTGGCCAACATCGTCGCCGCCGAGCTGGGCGCGGGGATCCGGGTGACCAGCGGCCCGGCCATCGAGCGCTCCGGCGACCTGGCCGCGATCCTGACCAGCCTCGCCGAGGGCGACGTGCTGTTCATCGACGAGATCCACCGGATCGCCAAGCCGGCCGAGGAACTGCTCTACAGCGCCATGGAGGACTTCCGCGTCGACGTGGTGGTCGGCAAGGGCCCGGGCGCGACGGCCATCCCACTCGACGTGGAGCCGTTCACGCTGGTCGGCGCCACCACCCGGTCCGGCCTGCTGACCGGGCCGATGCGCGACCGCTTCGGCTTCGTCGCGCACCTCGACTTCTACGCCCCGGCCGACCTGGAGACGCTGCTGCACCGGTCGGCCCGGATCCTCGGCGTGCCGATCACCGCTGACGGCGCGGCCGAGATCGCCGGCCGGTCCCGCGGCACCCCGCGTATCGCCAACCGGCTGCTGCGCCGGGTGCGCGACTACGCCGAGGTGCGGGCCGACGGCGTGGTCACGCTGGAGACCGCCCGGGCCGCGCTGACCGTCTACGACGTGGACGCGCTCGGCCTGGACCGGCTCGACCGGGCGGTGCTGACCGCGCTCGTCGACTCGTTCCGGGGCGGCCCGGTGGGCCTGTCCACGCTGGCGGTCGCGGTGGGGGAGCAGCCGGACACGGTCGAGGAGGTCTGCGAGCCGTTCCTGGTGCGGGCCGGCCTGCTGGCGCGTACGCCGCGGGGGCGGGTGGCGACGGAGGCCGCTTGGCGGCATCTGGGCCGCAACCCGCCGAATGGTACATTTGGTGCGGATACCTCTTCGGGGCCCGATCTCTTCTCGGTGCAGACCGACCAGCCGTGATCCGTTCGTGATCTGTGCCGCATTCGGTCTTCTCAGGAGCAGGGACTAGACTTCGCCGCGGTTTGTACAGGACGTGAGAATCCGCTTCCGCTGCGGCGCCCTCCGGCGCCGGGACGGAGGCCAACCGGAAGGTCTACACCGTGCTTTACGCAGCAGCGAGTGGCGGGGGAGCCGGCGGTCTGACGCCGATCCTGATGATCGCTCTGCTCTTCGTCGTCATGTACTTCATGATGATCCGACCGCAGCAGAAGCGCCGCCGCGAGGCCGAGCAGATGCAGTCCGCCCTGGCCCCGGGCGACGAGGTGGTCACCATCGGCGGCCTGCACGGCACTGTCACCGCGGTCGAGGACGAGACCGTCCTGCTGGAGGTGGCCCCGGGGGTGCAGACCCGGTATGCCCGCCCCGCCGTGGCCCGCGTGATCAAGCGCGCCGAGGCGCCGGCCGCCGAGACGATCAGCGAGGAAGCCGAGCCGGTCAAGGAGTGACTGCCGCCCCGGACGGGGCAGCGGAATCATCGGTACAAGTGGATAGTTGGGGTCGGCGCCCGGCGCCGGCACCCGGCCAGGCCGTGCGGCGCCCCCGCGCCGTGCCCCGGTCGGCGTGCCGTCGGCCGGTGCCGATCCGCCGGAGCAGTCGGGCGGACACCCCCGGCCCGACAGTTGTCGCCGCCGCGGAAGCGGCGCGACCGTACAGGGAGACAGGACAGCCGTGGCACCACCTCAGGGACAGATGCGGCCCGGACGGCAGCTCGCCGTGCTCGGGCTCATCTTCGTCGTCCTCTATCTTTTGGTGTTCTTCTCGGGCGGCGCCAGCGGTGGCTGGAAGGACCGGCTGGAGCCCCGGCTCGGCCTGGACCTCGTCGGCGGCACCCGGCTGACGCTCGAGGCCACAAACACCGTGGACGGCAAGCCGCCGACCGCCGGCAACCTCGAGGAGGCGCGCCAGATCATCGAGAGCCGGGTCAACGCCTACGGCGTGGCCGAGGCCGAGGTGGTCACCGAGGGCAACCGCAACATCGTCATCTCCCTGCCCGGCCAGAACCGGGACCTGACCGACGTGGGCAGCGCCGCCGAGCTGCGCTTCCGCAAGGTCCTCAAGGCCACCGACGGCAGCGGCGCCGCCGCCGCGCCCGCGCCGACCCCGAGCGTCGCTCCGTCCGGTACCGCCAGCCCGGCGCCGTCGGGCAGCGCGTCGCCGCAGGCGACCACGAGCCCCAAGGTCAGCGGGTCGCCGAGCGCCGGCGGACAGGGCGGCATGGCCCCGAACCCGAGCGCCAGCGCCTCGGCCACCCCGTCGGCCTCGCCGAGCGCCGCGTCCCCCAGCGCCAGCGCCAGCGCCGAGCCGGTGCCGCAGAGCATCGAGCAGCAGCGCAAGGCCGTCGAGCAGAAGGTCGGCGCGGCCGCCTGGGCCGCCGCCTCGGGCCTGCAGGCCCCGGCCGACCTCACCACCGACCCGACGCTCGCCGACAAGCTCAAGCCGTTCGGCACGCTCACTCCGCAGGAGGTCGCGGTCCTGCCGGTCGAGATGCAGTTCAACGTCCCGACCATCACCTGCGCCCAGCTCGACAAGCGCCCGGCCGCCTCGATCAAGGACGAGAAGCAGAAGGCGGTCGCCTGCGAGTCCGGCGCGAAATACCTCCTCGACGTGGCGAAGGTGCTCGGCACCGACGTCAAGAACGCCTCCGCCCAGCTCGACCAGACCAGCTCCTGGGTGGTCAGCCTCAACTTCACCGGCAAGGGCCAGGAGAAGTGGACCGCGCTGACCCGCGAGGCGTTCAACAACGAGGGCCAGGCCTGCGACCAGACCGCGCTCGGTCAGGACGGCAAGTGCCGGGTCGCCGTGGTCCTGGACAACGAGATCGTCTCGTCCCCGGAGATCCAGGGCGTGCTGACCGGTGACTCGCAGATCACCGGCAGCTTCGACAACAAGACCGCGAACGCGCTCGCCAGCCAGCTCCGCTACGGCGCGCTGCCGGTCACGTTCGAGCCGCAGGAGCAGCAGAACGTCACCGCGACGCTCGGCGACAGCCACCTCAAGGCGGGTCTGCTGGCCGCCGGCATCGGCATGCTGCTGGTCATCATCTACTCGTTCTTCTACTACCGGCTGCTCGGCTCGGTCATCTTCCTGAGCCTGGTGCTCTCCGCGCTGCTGGTCTTCGGCGCGCTCGTGGTGCTCGGCCGTTCGATCGGCTTCACGCTCACGCTCGCCGGCATCGCCGGCATGATCGTCTCACTGGGCGTCGCGGCGGACTCGTTCGTCATCTACTTCGAACGATTGAAGGACGAGATCCGGGAGGGCCGCAGCCCACGCAGCGCGGTGCCGCGCGCCTGGATCCGGGCCCGCCGGACGATCATCTCGGCGAACGCGATCACGCTGATGTCGGCGGTGGTGCTCTACATCGTGTCGGTCGGCGCGGTGAAGGGCTTCGCCTTCGCGCTCGGCCTGGCGACAGTGCTCGACCTGGTCGTCGTGTTCCTCTTCCGCCACCCGATCATGACGATGTTCGCCCGCACCCGGGCGTTCCTGTCGCCGCGGGTCAGCGGTCTGGGCCGGGCTCTGCCGGCCCGGTCGGCCGAGTCGGGCACCGCCCGCAACCCGCGTGTCAAGGAGGCCTGAGATGGCTAAGAACGGTCTGGCCGCCCGGCTCTACCGGGGCGAGGCGGATCTCAACATCGTCGGCCGCCGCAACCTATGGTTCGGCGTGGCGGGCGTCCTCGTCCTGATCGCGGTGCTCAGCTTCGCGATCAGCGGCTTCAAGCTCGGCATCGAGTTCGCCGGCGGCAACACGTTCCAGGTGCCGGCCAGCGTCGGCACGCTGGACCGGGCCGAGCAGACCGTCGACGAAGTGCTGGCCGACGAGGCGCCCGGCGTCGAGGTGGTGAGCGCGCAGAAGGTCGGCAGCACCAGCGGCGAGTTCTACGAGATGCGCACCGGGCAGCTCAGCGCCGAGCAGGCCAACGCGGCCAAGGCCGCGATGGCGGAGGAGTTCGGCATCCAGGCCGACCAGATCAGCGGCAGCCAGGTCTCCGAGGCGTGGGGCAGCCAGGTCACCTCCCGCGCCTTCCTCGGTCTGCTGATCTTCATCGCGGTGGTGTCGATCTACCTGGTGCTGCGCTTCGAGTGGCGGATGGCGGTCGCGGCGATCACCTCGCTGCTGACCAACCTGGTCCTCACCGCCGGCATCTACTCGCTGGTCGGCTTCGAGGTCACCCCGTCGACGATCATCGGCTTCCTCACGATCCTGGGCTTCGCGCTCTACGACGTGGTGGTGGTCTTCGACAAGGTGCAGGAGAACACACGCGGCATCACCGCGAACAACAACGTCACCTACGGCGAGGCGTCCAACCTGGCGCTCAACCAGAGCCTCATGCGGTCGCTGAACACCTCGGTGGTGGCGCTGCTGCCGGTCGGCGGCCTGCTCTTCATCGGCGCCGGCCTGCTCGGCGCGGGCACGCTGAAGGACCTCGGCCTGGTGCTGTTCGTCGGTATGGCGGTGGCGTTCCTGACCTCGATCGTGCTGGCCACCCCGCTGTTGGTGCTGCTGAAGAACATGGACCCGCGGATCAGCGCGCACAACAAGCGGGTGCTGTCCCGCCGGGCCGCGCTGGCCCGGGGCGAGATCACCCCGAAGGGCGCCTCGCGCGCCGCCCCGGCTGCCGACGCCGACGCGCCGATCGACCCGGAGGCCGCCGCGCTCGCGGGCGCCGCCCCCAAGGTCGGCGCCCGCCCGGCCGGCAAGCGTCCCAGCGGCGCCCGCGGCGGCCGACCCGCCGGGGGTGGCGGCAACCGGCCCGGCGGCAAGCGCCGCTGAACCACGGGCCCGGACGTAGTCGCGACGACGGCGTCCGTCATGCTGATGTCACGGCATGACGGACGCCGTCGTCGTTTCGAGAGGACATGGGACGCACTGTGACGGAGACCCACACCACGGGCGTACGCGGAGACAGCGGCCCGGAGGTCGCCCAGCTCGTCGCCAGCCGGTTGCTGGACGTGCCGGACTTCCCCAAGCCGGGTGTCGTGTTCAAGGATCTGATGCCGCTGTTCGCCGACGGTACGGCGTTCCGTGAGGTGATCGACGGCATCATCGCGTACCACGGGCGCGACTCGTTCGACGCCGTCGCCGGCATCGAGGCGCGTGGGTTCGTGCTCGCCGCGGCCGTCGCGTACGCCACCGGGGTCGGCGTGGTGCCGGTGCGCAAGGCCGGCAAGCTGCCCCGGGCCACGCACTCCGCCTCCTACGCGCTGGAGTACGGCGAGGCGACGCTGGAGGTGCACCAGGACGCCTTCACCGCCGGCCACCGCGTGCTGGTGCTCGACGACGTGCTCGCCACCGGCGGCACCGCCGAGGCGACGCTGGACCTGGTGGAGCGGGCCGGTGGCACGGTGACCGGGTTCACCGTGCTGCTGGAGCTGGGCTTCCTGGAAGGCCGCAAGCGGCTCGCGCCGCGTCCGGTCCACGCCCTGTTGACCGTTTGACCCGGCCCCGGCCGTCGGGCCGGTCGGCGCCGACCGTCCGGGGGAGCGGTGGCGTACCCTGCGTACGGGTAGCATTGCGCTTTGCCCGACCCGGCCGAGGTGTCCGGGGCGGCGAAGGCGCCGGGGCCCGGCCCCGGTGACCGCGCGGAACAACACCGGCCCCCGGGCCGGTTGAACCAGACGTCGGCCGAACGGCCGGCGCATCCCGGCGAGCGGTGAGGAGGCCGGTGTCCCACGATGTCGTCCCTCCGGTGGAGGGCACGGTGCACCCGACAGGCGACGCGGACGGCTCGGTGACCGAGCGCAGCGGCAACCCGCAGGCCCGGGCGACCGGCGCCACCGGCGGCGCGCCCGACGCGACGGCCGACGGCGGGGCGGTCGTGGTGCCGTTCCCGACCGAGGCTGCCGCCGACGCGGCGACCAGCGGCGGGTTCGCGCTCTCCAACGCGCCCACCGGCCGGCGGGTACGCGCCCGGCTGGCCCGGTTCAACGCGCCCTGGCAGACATCGCAGGTCAGTGAGGTGCTGGAGCCGCTGATCGCGACGCACCGGGAGAACCACCCCAAGGCCGACGCGCGGCTGCTGCAGCGCGCCTTCGACACGGCCGCGCGGTGGCATTCGGGGCAGTACCGCAAGTCCGGCGACCCCTACATCACGCACCCGCTCGCGGTGGCGACCATCCTGGCGAACCTGGGCATGGACACCACCACGCTGGTCGCGGCGCTGCTGCACGACACCATCGAGGACACCGAATACACGCTCGACGCGATGCGCGCCGACTTCGGCGGCGAGGTCGCGCTGCTCGTCGACGGCGTCACCAAGCTCGACAAGGTCAAGCTCGGCGACGCGGCCAAGGCCGAGACCATCCGCAAGATGGTCGTCGCGATGGCGAAGGACCCCCGGGTCCTGGTGATCAAGCTGGCCGACCGGCTGCACAACATGCGGACCCTGACCTTCCTGCCGCGCCCCAAGCAGGAGCAGAAGGCCAAGGAGACGCTGGAGATCCTGGCGCCGCTGGCGCACCGCCTCGGTATGAACACGATCAAGTGGGAGCTGGAGGATCTCGCCTTCGGCACGCTGTTCCCGAAGCGGTTCGAGGAGATCAACCGGCTGATCGGGGAGCACCAGCCGCAGCGCGAGGCGCTGCTGCGCCAGGTGACCCAGAAGGTGTCCACCGACCTGAAGGCCGCCAAGATCAAGGCGGAGACGACCGGGCGGCCCAAGCACCTCTACTCGATCTACCAGAAGATGATCGTGCGGGGGCGCGACTTCAACGACATCTACGACCTGGTGGGTGTGCGGATCCTGGTCGACACGGTGCGCGACTGCTACGCGGCGCTGGGAGTCATCCACGCCAACTGGCAGCCGGTGCCGGGCCGGTTCAAGGACTACATCGCCATGCCCAAGTTCAACATGTACCAGTCGCTGCACACGACTGTCATCGGGCCCACCGGCAAGCCGGTGGAGATGCAGATCCGCACGTACGCGATGCACCGCACGGCCGAGTTCGGCATCGCCGCGCACTGGAAGTACAAGGAGCACAAGGGCACGCCGGTGGTGGGCCCGCCGGCGCACATCGACGAGATGACCTGGCTGCGGCAGCTGCTGGACTGGCAGCGCGAGGCGGCGGACCCGAGCGAGTTCCTGGACGCGCTGCGGTTCGACCTGTCCAGCCAGGAGGTGTACGTCTTCACCCCCAAGGGCGACGTCATCCCGCTGCCGACCGGGTCGACGCCGGTGGACTTCGCGTACGCGGTGCACACCGAGGTCGGGCACAAGTGCATCGGCGCGCGGGTGAACGGCAAGCTGGTGCCGCTGGAGTCGACGCTCTCCAACGGCGACGTGATCGAGATCTTCACGTCGAAGTCCGACACGGCCGGCCCCACCCAGGACTGGCTCGGCTTCGTGAAGAGCCCGCGCGCGCGTACGAAGATCCGCCAGTACTTCAACAAGGAGCGGCGCGAGGAGGCGATCGAGGCCGGCAAGGACGCGATCGTCAAGGCGATGCGCAAGCAGGGCATGCCGCTGCAGCGGATGCTCACCTCGGACGCGCTGATGGCGATCGCGCGGGACCTGCACCTCGCCGACGTGGCCTCGCTGTACGCGGCGGTCGGCGACAGCCAGGTCTCCGCGCAGTCGGTCGTGCAGAAGCTGATGGCCTCCTACGGCGGCGAGGAGGGCGCGGCGGAGGACATCGCCGAGACCGCCGTCGCCACCCGGCCGCCGCGCAGCCGGCAGAGCAGCGCCGACCCCGGCGTGGTGGTCCGCGGCGTCAGCGACGTCTGGATCAAGCTGGCCCGCTGCTGCACGCCGGTGCCGCCGGACTCGGTGTTCGGTTTCGTCACCCGCTCCGGCGGGGTCAGCGTGCACCGGGACGACTGCGCCAACGCCGAGGACCTGCGCGCCCAGCCCGAGCGGGTGGTCGAGGTCAGCTGGAAGCTCACCTCGGCGTCCACGTTCCTGGTCGCCATCCAGGTCGAGGCGCTGGATCGGCACAAGCTGCTCGCCGACGTGACCCGGGTGCTGTCCGAGGAGCGGGTGAACATCCTCTCCGCGACCGTCACCACCACGCGGGACCGGGTGGCGGTGAGCCGGTTCAGCTTCGAGATGGCCGACCCGAAGCACCTGGGCCACCTGCTGGCCGCGGTCCGCAAGGTCGACGGCGTGTTCGACGCGTACCGGGTCACCTCCGGGGCCTGAGCCACCACGTACGCGAAAGCGCCCGCCGGCTGCGATCAGCCGGCGGGCGCTTCGTCGTCGTACCGGTG